>CALMIW010000697.1 GCA_937864275.1 uncultured Dehalococcoidia bacterium | reverse complement strand
CGATGAACTGGTGAACGACATCAAGGGGGTGCGGCGGAAGCGGGCGGAGCAGACCGCGGCAACCGAGGGCACCGGCCCGGCGGTGAAGCTCCAGGAAGACCGCGAGATCCCGCGGCTGAAGGGACGCGGCAAGGTGCCGGTGCGCGTCTTCGTCCCGAAAGGGAAAGTCCGGGGCGCGTTTCTCCACATTCACGGCGGCGGTTGGTGCCTCGGTTCGGAGCGCGCCCAGGACCCCAGGCTGCGACGGCTCGCCAGCGATGCCGGCGTGGCGGTTGTCTCAGTCGGCTACCGGCTGGCACCGGAGCACCCCTACCCGGCGGGTCTCGATGACTGCATGGCCGCGGCGCGTTGGCTCCAGGCGAATTCCGCCAGCCTCGGCGTGAAGGACCCCGAGGCGCTCGCCGTTGGTGGCGAATCGGCCGGGGCGAACCTGACCGCGGCGCTCCTGCTGCGCCGTCGTGACGAAGGCGAGATGCCGCTCCGGGCGGCCGTCCTCACCTTCGGCGTCTTCTCGGCGAAACTGGACCTGCCTTCGATGAAGGAGATGTGGGACCGGAAACTGGTGCTCAGCGGGCCGATCATGGAGTTCTTCGTCGACGCCTACGCGAACGGGCGCGACCTGGAGCACCCGTACATTTCGCCGCTCTACGCCGACCTCAAGGGTATGCCGCCGGCGATCTTCACGGTGGGGACGCTGGACCACCTGTATTCGGACACGCTGAAGATGGCGAACGCGTGGCGCAAGGCGGGCAACGTCATCGAATTGCGGGAGTTCCCGGGGGCGCCCCACGGGTTCACCGGCTACCCCGTGGAGGCGGCCGACACCGCCATCGGCGCGATGGGCGAGTTCCTCGCGCGGAACCTGGGCTAGCCTGCGCTGGCCGGGGAGGCTGTCGGCGGGGTGGTACTCGCCGGGGGAAGGAGCACCCGGTTCGGCTCCGACAAGGCGTCCGCCCTGTTGGCCGGGAAGCCGATGCTCCAGTGGGTCTTGAGCGCGATCGAGAAGGTCTGCGGCGAAGTCATCGTGGTCGCCGCGCAGGGACAGGTGCTGCCCGAGGTTGCATCGGGCGCGCCGCTGCGGGTCGTTCGCGACCGGTATGAGGCAGCAGGCCCGCTCGCGGGCATGGTGACCGCCTTCGAGGACCCGCCGGCAGACGTTTGCCTCGTCGTCTCCTGCGATGCCCCACTCCTGGCGCCCGACCTGCTGCAGCACCTGGTCGAGCGCATCGGCGAGGCCGCCGTGGCCTGTCCGGAGGTGGCCGGGCAGTTGCAGCCGCTGGTGGCGGCGTACCGCCCTGCCGTTTGCCTCGCGCCGTTTCGCGCGGCGGTCGAACGGGGCGAGCGGGGAGTGTTGCGGGCGCTCCGGGAGCTCGACGGAGTCGTTGTGCTCAGCGAGGACGAGGTGCGCCGGTTCGACCCCGAGTTGCGAAGCTTCGCCGGTGTGAACACCCCCACCGAACTCGTCCGGGCCGAGGCCCTCGTGGCGGCGCGGCGCAAGCCCTGACTGCCCGTGCGGGCAGGCGACTGCAGAAGCACCGGGCGGTAGTCTGGCTGGGATGATGCGGTTGGATGAACGCGCCGCACGGCAGAAGCGGCTCGAGGCCCGGCCGGTGCGGCCAACGTGGCCCACCCTGAAACGCGCGATGGGCCTTCATAAGGCACACGGGAAGGCTGTCGCCCTCCTCATCGCCGTGATCGTCTTCGCCTCCATCGTCGGCCTCGGGCCGTCCGTCATCATCCAGAAGATCATCGATAGCGCCATCGACAACCGCGACGGCCGCGAACTGAATCTCCTCATCTTCCTGATGCTGGTGTTCGTGGGGTTCAACTCGTTGGCCGGCGTGGCCCAGTCATACCTCAGCCAGAGCATCGGCCAGAGCGTCATGTTCGACTTGCGCCGGGGGCTCTACCGCCACCTCACGGGGATGTCGCTCCGCTGGTTCACCTCGATGCGCACCGGCGAAGTGCTTTCGCGCGTGAACAACGACGTGGGGGCTGTCCAGAACGTCGTCAGCGACACGCTCTCCGGTGTGGTGGGGAACGCGATCACCGCGGTGAGCACGCTCGTGCTGATGCTCGCGCTCGATTGGAAGCTGACCCTCTTCTCGTGCGCGTTCATGCCGCTCTTCGTGTTTCCCGCGCGCCGCGTGGGACAGATGCAGCGCGACCTGATCACCGATTCGCAGGAAGAACTGGCGACGATGACTTCCCAGATGCAGGAGACGCTCTCGGTGAGCGGCGCCCTGCTCGTGAAGACCTTCGGGCGCCAGGAATCGGAGATCGAGCGCTTTGAACAGAGCGCGCGGCGGATCCGCAGCCTCAACATCCGGCGGGCGATGGTGGGCCGCGGGTTCTTCATGGCGATGGGCATGTTCAGCGCCCTCGCGCCGGCAGTCGTCTACTGGTACGGCGGCCACGCCATCATCGGCGGCGATTCCTCGCTCGGGACGGTGGTCGCCTTCGGCGGGCTGCTCACGCGGCTCTTCCAGCCGGTCTCCCAGCTCCTCAACGTCCACGTCACGGTGCTCAGCTCGCTCGCCCTGTTCGAGCGCATCTTCGATTACCTGGACCTGGAGCAGGAGATCGCCGACCGGCCGGGCGCGAAGCCGTTGGAGGATGCCAGGGGCGACCTGCGCTTCGAGGATGTGAGCTTCAGCTACATCAAGGACCGGCCGACGCTGACGGACATCACGTTCGAAGTGCCGCCCGGGCAGTTCGCGGCGCTTGTCGGGCACTCGGGGGCAGGCAAGACGACGGTGGCCTACCTGGTGCCGCGCCTCTACGACGTGCAGTCGGGCCGGATCACGATCGATGGGCACGACATCCGCGACGTGACGCTCGAGTCGCTCGGGGCGTGCATCGGCATGGTGAACCAGGAGCCGTTCCTCTTCCACGATTCGATCCGCGAGAACCTGCGCTACGGGCGGCCGGAGGCGACCGACGAGGAGATCGAGGAGGCGGCGCGGGCGGCGAACATCCACGACCTGATCGCGAAACTGCCCTTCGGCTACGACACCGTGGTGGGAGAACGCGGCTACCGGCTTTCCGGCGGCGAGAAACAGCGGGTGGCGATCGCGCGGGCGCTCCTGAAGGACCCGGCCATCCTGATCCTCGACGAGGCGACCTCGAGCGTGGACTCCGAGACGGAGCGCGCCATCCAGGATGCGCTCGAACACCTGACGCGGGGCCGCACGGTGCTGGCCATCGCCCACCGGTTCTCGACGATCGTCTCGGCCGACCTGATCGTGGTCCTGGAGAACGGCCGCATCGCCGAGAAAGGCAAGCACGCCCAGTTGCTGGCGAACGACGGCGTCTATGCGCGCCTCTACCGCCAACAGTTCCGCGAGGGCGATGTCGCCGCGGTTGGCGGGAAGTAGGCGCGCCTGCGGCGGACGGCGGCTCCACCGGCACGATGCCGGGCCGGGCGAGGATGGCACCCATGATCTGTCTGCACCCGTACCGCGAGCGCCCGGAGGCATGGCGCCGGATGGGATTCCGGCGGCCGCCCCGGGGATGGGCTAGACTCTCCCGCATTCCGCATCAGGGGCTAGAGACGATGACTGCAGCGATCCAGGACCGCGTGACAACGCGCGAAGGCGTGATCTTCGGGACGGGAGGCGGCCGCGAACTGCGGTGCGACATCTACGAGCCGCCGGCGGCCGTGAAGAACGGCATCGGCGTCCTCCTCATCCACGGGGGCGGCTGGTCCAGCGGCGACCGCTCGCAGCTCAAGGGCTACGGCTTGCTCCTCGGCCGGCGTGGATACACCTGCATCGCGGGCGAGTCCCGCCTCACCGGCGAAGCGCTCTGGCCTGCTCAGATCGAAGACGTGAAGTGCGCCATCCGCTATGCGCGAGCGAACGCGAAGGACCTGGGCATCGACCCGGACCGGCTCGTGATCTCGGGCAACTCCGCGGGCGGCCACCTCTCGCTGATGGCGGGCGGCGCCATGGGCGTCGCCGGCTTCGAAGGCGACGGAGGGAACGCCGGCGTGAGCTCCGATGTCGCAGCGGTCATCTCCTTCTATCCGCCGACCGGCCTCGAGCGGCGTTCCTGGGGCGGGCTGCCGGCGCTGTTCGGCGAAGGCGCGACGCAGGAGACGTTGAAGGGCGCGAGTCCGCTGACGTACGCGACAATCAAATTCCCGCCGACGCTCCTGATCCACGGGAACAGGGACGAACTAGTGCCGGAAGGCGAAGTCATCCGGATGTACGAAGCGCTAAACACCGCGGGCGTGCCGGTGGAGATGCACATGTTCGCGGCCCAACCGCACGGCTTCGATGCAGACCCGAAGCTCGGGCGGCAGTGCGCCGAGATCATGCTTTCGTTCATGGACAGGTTCGTCCTGGGGCGCTGATCCGCGCGGCGGTGGCTGAGCCGCGACCGTCAGGGAGCGGTGGGATGGTGCAGCCCGTGTGGTTTCGGCGCTGCACGGCTTGCTTACGCGCGCGGCTCGGTCGGATGGGTGAGCCGGGACCGTCAGGGAGCGGTGGGATTGTGAGTTTTCGGCGATTTCGGCGTTGCACCGCTTGCTTACGCGCGCGGCTCGGGAGGGCGGGAGTATGGCGCGCATTCGCGAAACGTGTGACCTCGATCACACCGCGTCCGGGCCTGACCTGAAACGATGTCCGTTCACAACGAGACCGACCTCTGGAAACGGGGTGAACGCCACCATGACGACGGCTACCACGAAAAACACCGCGGACCCTGTCGCGACCGCCAGGGCGCTTGCCCCGCGCGTCGCCGAACTCGCCCCGGAGATCGAGCGCGAACGGCGCCTCCTGCCGGAGCTTGTCGAGGCGTTCCGGAGCGCCGGGCTCTTCCACCTCCCTGTCCCGGCGGCGATCGGCGGGCTCCAGGCCGACCCTGTCACCTCGGCGAAGGTGGTCGAGGAGATCTCCGCCGGCGACGGCTCTGCCGGCTGGTGCATCATGATCGCCCAGCAGAACGCGTCCTTCGCGGGTTTCCTCCCGCTCGCTCGCGCGCGGGAGGTCTGGGGCAACGGGCAGATCGCCTGCGGCACCGCGAGGCCCACCGGCCGGGCGGTGAAACGGGACGACGGCTTCATCGTCGATGGGCGCTGGCCCTTCGCCAGTGGCAGTAGCCACGCCGACTGGTTTGGCGCTGAGTGCATGCTTTTCGATGGGGACGAGCCCGTGCTTGACGCGGCCGGCAACCACCGCAGCCGGATGCTCATGGTCCCGCGCGGCGAAGTCACCATCCACGACACCTGGCACACCACCGGCCTGCGCGGCACAGCCAGCAACGACTTCGAGGTCAAAGGCGCCTACGTGCCGATGGACCGCGGGTTTCAGATGATCGTCGACCCGCCAATCAGCGACTGGCCGCTCTACCGGGTGCCGATGGCGATTTTCGTGAACCACGGTGCGCAGGCGCTGGGCGTCGCCAAAGGCGCTATCGGTTCGGCCATCGCCATCGCCGAGAAGAAGGTGGGTTACGGGTCGGATCGGCCGCTGCGCGAGACGCCGCGCATCCAGGGCGTGCTCGCCGAGGCGGTCGTCTCCGTCGCGGCCGCACGGGAGTACCTCTACCAGCAGACCGGGGCGCTCTGGCAGAAGGCGGTCGCCGGGGAGAGCGACGCAGACCCGCTGCTCCGCGCGCGAGTGCGCCTGGCCACGAGCAACGCGGCGCGCTCGAGCGTCCACGCTGTGGACCTCCTGCACACGGCTCTCGGTACGTCGTCGCTCTTCCAGAACACCCCGCTGGAGCGCCAGTTCCGCGACATCCACATGGCGGCGGCGCACGTGATGATCAGCCCGTTCACGTATGAGGCGGCGGGCCGGGTGGAGTTGGGGCTGCCGGCGGAGTTCCCGTTCTTCTAGGAGTCGTCGCAGCCCGGATTCGGCGTCGGGCACGAAGAAGGCCGGGCATTGCTGCCCGGCCTTCTCGTTAAGCGACGAATGCGTGGCGATTAGCCCAGCTTCTTGATCTCCTCGATCAGGGCCGGGACGATCTTCTTGTAGTCGTCGATGATGGCGAACTTGCTGACCTTGACCATGTTCGCATCGGCGTCCTTGTTGATGGCGACGATGTTCTTCGAACCGGCCATGCCGGCCATGTGCTGGCTGGCGCCGGAGATGGCGACGGCGATGTAGAGGTTCGGCGAGACGGTCTTGCCGGTTAGGCCGACCTGCTGGGACGGCGGGTACCAGCCGAGGTCGCAGGCGGCGCGGCTGGCGCCGGTCGCGCCCTTGAGCAGGTCCGCGAGGGCCTCGAGCGGCTTGAAGCCATCGGCATCGCCGAGGCCGCGGCCGCCGGATACGACGACCGGGGCATCCTCGATGCGGACGCCGGTGCTTTCGGCCTTGCTCGTGCCGGTGACCTTCACGCGCGGAGTGCCGGCCGCATCGATGCTGCTGACGCTGCCGCTGCCGGCGGCGCCTTCGGGAGCGTCGAACGACTTGGCCTTCACCGTGGCGATAGCGGGGGAGTTCTTGAAGCCGACTTCGGCGCGGGCGTTGCCGCCGTAGGCCGAGCGGGTGGCGCGGAGCTTGCCGCCATCGAGCTTCAGTTCGACGCAGTCCATGGCGACGGCGGTGTTGAGCTTGAAGGCGAGGGCGGGGCCGAGGTCGCGGCCGAGGCTCGTCTGGCCGAGGAGGACGACATCCGCGCCGGTTTGGGCGAGGGCGGCTTCGACAGCGGGGACGTAGGCTTCGGCGGTGCCATCGGCGGGGGCGCTGTTGGTGGCGGCGGTAGCGGTTTTGGCGCCGGCGGCGGTGAGTTGCTGGGGGGGGGGTTCGTTGGCGGCCCCGAGCGCGGGGACGGTGCCACCGAGCTTCTTGGCGGCGCCGATGAGTTCGCCGGAGATGGGCGCGATGGCGCCGTCAACTGCTTCTGCGATTACGAGAATTCCAGCCATTGAGGTGCCTCCCTTAGATCAGCTTCGCGGCGCGGAGCTTCTGCGCCAGGTTGCGAGCCTTCTCTTCGGGCGAATCGCCCTCGATGATCTCGACGTTGCTTTCGACCTTCGGCACGTAGAGCGCCTCCAGCGTGAGGTCCCGGTTCGCGGCGCCAAGCTGGTCGCCGATGCCCAGGTCGCCGGCGCCCCAGACCTGCACCGTTTTCTTGGCGGCGAGCATGATCTGGCGGAGCTGCGGGTAGCGGGGCTCGCCGAACTCGTTCGAAATCGAAACGACGGCGGGGGTGCTGACTTCGACGGTCTGGAAGCCGTCATCGAGGACGCGTTCGACCTTGATGGCGCTGCCGGACTTCTCGATGGCCTTCGCCAGGGTGACGACCGGCATATCGAGGATGCTGCCGACGCCGGTGGGGACGACGCCCATGTCCCAGTCGGCCGCGGCGCGGCCCATGAGGATGAGGTCGGCGCCGCCGAGCTTCTGGATCGCGGCGGCGAGTGCCCGCGCGGTCTGGAAGTTGTCGATGCCTTCGAATTCGGCGCCGGTGATGAGGACGCCCTCATCGGCGCCCATGGCGAGCGCGTGCTTGATGGCGTCGCGGGCGGTATCGGGGCCGAGGGAGATGACGGTGACTTTGCCGCCGCCATCGGCTTCGTTCAGGCGAAGCGCGGCTTCGGTTGCCTGGGGGTCGTAGGGGTTCACCACGGGGGCGATGCCCTGGGCCGGGATGACCTTCTTGGCGGCTTCGTCGACTTTGAACGAAGCGGCCGGGGTTTCCGGGTCGGGAATTTGCTTCACACAAACAATGATGTTCACGCGGCTATTCGGCCTCCTGCGCGTAACCCGGACGGTGAGTCTGGAGAGAGTCCGGGAGAGATCCATGGGTCGGTGGGGTTAACCCGCAGCAGACTACCACAAATGACGAGTCTGTGAAATCTCTCACACGAGGGTTCCAGCGTCCGTTCGGGATCGAACTGCTGCCCGGAAGGCCAGACTTTCCGATCGGTAAGCTTTTGTGAACGAGCTCACACACGGCGTGAAAGGTTCCCGGCGCTGCCCGGTCTTACTGCCAGAACACGGGCAGGAGAACCCCAATGCATCGGTCAATCAAGAAGCTCGCCATCGTGGCGGGAGCGGCCATCCCGGCGATGGCGATCCTCGTCGGCGCGGCCAGCGCGGCCGTCTCGCCTTACAGCAAGGTCACGAATGGCGACTTCGCCAATGGCAAGACCGGTTGGTCGGCCACGAAGGCGCCCGCGGTGGCTGGCTCCATCAGCCAGACGGTCGGCCTCGGCAAGGTCTCGAATATCGAGAAGATCAAGGGCGCGTCGTACGCGTACGCCTACCAGTGCTTCCCGGTGATGGACTCCGTGAAGTACGAACTTTCCGGCAAGACGTACATCAGCAAGTGGCAGGACGGGGGCGGCAAAGCCAACATGGCGATCCTCTTCTACTCCGACGCGGCCTGCTCGACGCAGCATTTGGCGAGCGGGTACACGCCGCAGATCAACGAGTCCAACACCTGGAAGAAGCAGACGCTGACGATGACGGCGCCGAAGGGCACGAAGTCGGCGATGGTGCGGCTGCTGGTCCACAAGAACGCGGTCGCGCCGGGCGGCGATGCGTCGGACCCGTTCTACGCGTATTTCGATGACATTCAGGTGCTGCAGAAGAGCATCAAGATCCCGGACGGGCCGATCATCAAGAACCCGCAGCCTTCGCCGACCCCTCCGCCGCTGCCAACGCCTCCCGCGCCGCAGCAGCCGGAGGAGCCGGAGCAGCCGCAGGAAGACCCGGAGCCCGCTCCGAACCCGGACCCGGCTCCGGAACCGCAGCAGCCCGCGCCTGAAGATGAGCCGATGGACCAACCGGACGACGAGCCGGTGGACGACCCGGAAGTCACCGAAGAAGACGTGCCCGGACCGGAAGTCCCGGCCGACAATGAAGACGACTCGGACGGCGACACCGACGGCGGGCAAATCCCGGCGGGCGCGGACCCCGGCGCCGGCGCCGGCCGGACGCGTCGAGCGCGGACGGACGGTGGGGAGATCCCGGCGGGCGCGGACTCGGACGACGGCTCCGGACCCGGAACCGGCCAGGACGCGGACAACGGCGCCGGAGAGGCGCAGTCGACCGTGGAGACACTCGGCGGCGCGGAAGAGGAGTCGAAGCCGAACACCACCGGCAGCGACAACGCGGGTGCCGCGACACCGGGCGCGCCAGTCGCCGGCACCGGTCCGGTGGATGACAGTGGGCTCATCGGGATGCGCGAACTGGGCCTCATGGCCGGGGGCGCGGCCGGGGTGATGGTGCTGGCCTTCCTGGTGGCTGCTCGCGGCCGCGGAAAGCGCGAAGACGACGAGTACATCATCGGCCAGTAGCTG
>CALMIW010000696.1 GCA_937864275.1 uncultured Dehalococcoidia bacterium | reverse complement strand
AGGAAGGAGGGGTTGCCGTGTTCGATCTCGGGGGGGCGGTTGTCCTCGGGGCCCTCCGCGCGGCCGAGGCCCCGGCGCTTCCAGGCGCCCCGCCACCAGTCGAAGTCGCCCGCCGCGTCATCGAGGATACCCGCGCGGCCTGAGAGGTACGTCTTCGGCGCGACCAGCGTGTGGGCATCGGCGAAGGCGACGAGCGGCTCGAGGAAGCCGGGCGTGACCTCCGTGTCGTCGTTCAGGAAGAGGACGTACTCGATCCCGGGATCGTCTCGCAGCTCGCGAAGGGCACGGTTGCAGGCCCCGGTGAAGCCCAGGTTCTCGTCGTTGCGCAGCACCGTCGCGGCCGGCCGGCGCCGTTCGGCGATATCGGCGGAGCCGTCGCTGGAGCCGTTGTCGACGACGGTCAGCGTCCAGTTCGTGTAGGTGATCTGCTCCAGCGCGTCGAAGTAGGCGGGCAGGTGGCCGGCTGCGTTGGTGGTGACCGTGAGGATCGCGACGCGAGGGCGGCTCATCGGCCGGTGCGCCGATCGCCGGATTCGGCGGAAACCGGCGGAGAATCGGCCCGGGCCAGCCCGACTGTGGATAGCCGTTGTCGCATGTCGCGCTGATTGCAGCGCGGAGAGCCATCGTGGTCAACACCGGGGGAGCAAACGGCGAGAGAACCGCCCGCCACAGGTTCACCTGCCGGGAGCAGCCCCTGGCACGAAGATGCGGTCGTCCGGGCCGAGCGAAGCCTGCACGGCGGCGAGGTCCGCGGTCTCGAAGCGCTTCGCGGACATGCCCGGGTACACGAAAGCGACGCTCGAGCCGAGGAGCGCACCCTCGAACGGCGCGAGAACCGTCGGGGTGTTCGCGTAGTAGAGGGTGCCACCTTCGGGGAGGGCCGGGTAGGCGGAGCGAAGCTCGTCGATCCACGCCTGCTGCGCTTCCGGCCCGCTTTCGACCCAGTCGCGGGTCCGCTGGTAGCCGGCGAGCGTGCCGAGGAGGAGGGCGAGCGCCGCGACGGCCGCCACGCCTCCCCAGAGGAGCCGCTGATGGACGTAGATCTCCGCATGGTCCAGCAGTTCCCGGAGGATGACAGCGGAGCCGATCGCGAAAAACGCCGCAGGGAAGTAGACCTCGCGCTGCGCCACGGGAAGCGTCAGCGGGGCGTCCGGGACGGCGGCAACCAGCACGGCGAACACCATCGACGCCATGAGCCAGCGGCGGAGGAACAGCAGCGCCGGGAGCAGGACGAGGACGGCCGCCCCGGCGACCACCTGGGCCCAGCGTGCGAACCCGGTGGAGCCCTCGCCCACCGGGAGGGCCACCACCTTCACGAATTACCAGAAATGCCCGGGCGCGTGACGGCCCAGTTCCCAGGTTTCGCTGTTGACAGGGGCCTGGGCAAGAAAGTGCGTTAGCAGGAGGCCGTACACGGCGAAGACCACCGCGAACGGCACGAACGGCGCGAAGGTGGACCATTCGCCGAGGCGGCCCCGGCGCCACCAGGCGCACCGCCAGAAGACGATCGCCGGCACAACCGCTGCTGTGGATTCCCGGAAGCCGAGGGCGAGCGCCAGGAGAACCGCCGAAAGCACGACCCCGCGCCAGCGGACATGCTCGCGCACGGTGGCGCGCGCGAAGACGAGCCAGGCGCCGAGCATGAGCGGCAGCCCGGCGTTGCTGAGGGACGAGATCCAGGCGACTCCCTCGAAAGCGGCCGGGTGGGCCGCGAAGAGCACGGCGGCGATGCCGGCTGCTTCCCAGCGGCCGGCGAGTTGCTTCGTCAGCAGCCAGACGAGCACAACCGAGCTGAAATGAATCCCCAGGACGAGCAGGTGGTACGCCGTGGTGCGGCTGCCGAAGAGGGGCTCGAGGAGGCCGAAGGCGAGGTAGGAGAGCGGCCGCCAGAAGTCCTGCGTCGCCGGGGCGAGCAGCGGCTCATCGCTCCACGGGGTCAGCGCCGCCCGCGCATAGTCGGCGAATGAGAGGTTGCGCGCTGCCGCGAGGTAGATGTAGTCGTCGGCGTAGAGCGGCGAACGCAGCGCCGGCCAGGCAGCCACAACCGCCGCGGCGAGCGCCACCAGCAGGGGCAGCACCGGGAGCGCTTGTGCCCATCGCGGCGCGAGCGCGGACGGTTCGGCACCGTCGGAGCCGGCGCGCGGGAATGGCTCAGTCACTTCCCGCGGATTCTACGCGGGCTCCCCTTCGTCCGAAGGCGGCTCCCACGGCCGGTCGCCCGGTCCGCGCTTTGTGAGGAAGTGCCGCGCCGGCGCGCCCACCGCCGTGCTCTCCGGCGGGACGTCGTCCAGGACGACGGCGTTGGCGCCGATGCGCACATGGTCGCCCACGGTCACCTTGCCGATGACCTTGGCCCCGGTGCCGATGTTCACGAAGTCGCCGATTGTTGGCCCCCAGAGTTCGAACGGTTTCTGGGAACTGTTGCCGATGCCGAGGGTGACGAACGGGTTGACCTCCACGTGGTCGCCGAGGGTGGTCCAGCCATCGAGGACGACGTGGCCGTGAGAGATCAGGAGGCCGCCGTTCGAACGGACCTGGTTGCCGATGGTTACTCCGAAGAGGAACGAGTTGAGGCGCGAGACGAACGTGGCGAGCGGCGGGAAACCGGCTTCGTAGAAGAACGACTGGACCCGGAAGAGCGTCACCGCCGGGAACGAGTGCACGGTGAAGAAGAGATAGAGGAAGACGAACCACCTCGGACGGTCGGCGCGGATGAGGCCGAACGTCTTGGGCCACTGCGCGTGGATCTCGATGTCGCGGCCGACGAGGCCCCGGTGGCGCTTCCAGCTGGCGCGGATCTTGGGGAGCGACATAGTGGGCGAATGGTAGCGCGGGGATGCCCCAGGGTCAGGCGCCTGGCCGGCCGGGTTCCCGCGGCTCGGCCGGGTCCTTCGCAGCCGGCTCCTGCTCGCGGGCTCGTTCCTCCATCAGCCGGTGGAACTCGGGGTTCGTCTCGAGGGCGGCGGCGAAGGCGGCGGCGGCTTCGGGATCCTCGGCGAGGAGCCGCTCCATGCCCTCCTGGTCGGCGTGGATGTGCTCTTCCAGCGCGGTCCGGATCTCGATAGACGATTGCGCGAGCCGCTCGACGTGGAGGCCGACGACCTTTCGCGGCTCGCCGATAGCGATCAGCCGGCCGCGCTCCATCAGGGCCGCCCGGTCCGAAAAGCGCTCCACCGCCGCCAGGTCGTGGGAGACCATCACGATGGTGACCCCCTTCTGCTGGAGGGCGGCGATGTGGTCGTAGCACTTCTCCTGGAAGCGGGCGTCGCCGACGGCGAGGACTTCGTCCACGAGCAGGATCTCGGGATCCATAAAGGCAGCGATCGCGAAACCGAGGCGCACGTACATGCCGGAGGAGTAGGTGCGCATCGGCTGGTCGATGAACTCCTGGAGGCCGGCGAACTCGACGATGGAGGGGAGGAGCGCTTCCATCTCGCGCCGGGTCATGCCAACGAGGAGCCCGTTCATGATGGCATTGTCCCGGCCGGAAACCTGGGGGTGGAAACCGCTGCCGAGTTCGAGCAGGGTGGTGAGGCGCCCGTTCATCTCGACCCGGCCGGACGTCGGCTTGCTGAGCCCGGCCAGGATCCGCAGGAGGGTGCTCTTGCCGCTCCCGTTGGCGCCGACCACAGAGAAGAACTCGCCGCGCCGCACTTCGAACGAAACGTCGCGCACGGCCCAGTGGGTGGCCCGGTGGCGGCGCGCCCGGAACGCGGCGCCCGGGTGGAGGAGCATCGTCTTCAGCTCCTGCCCCGGCGCCACCATGCGGAAGCGCTTGGAGACGCCGCGCGCGGCCACGACGACGGGAGGATCAGATGCCATCGGCGAACGAGTCCTCGAGCCTGCGGAAGGTGAACCAACCGACGACGAGCGCGGCAACAGTGATCGCAACTGAGTAGACAAGGTCGGCGGTGGGCCACTCGCCGTCGAGAAGGATGTCGCGCCAGCCTTCGGCAAGGGGAGCGAGCGGGTTCACGACGGTGACCCAGTGGTAGGAGTCCGGGACTCGGTCGGCGGCATAGATGATGGGGGTGGCGTAAAACACGAGGCTCAGGAGCACATCGACGATGTGCTCCAGGTCCCGGAAGAAGACGGTGACGCTGGCGACGAAGAAGGCAAGCCCGATGGTCAGCAGCAGCTGCACCGCGAAGACCAGGGGCAGCGCCAGCCAGGCGACGGATGGCTCGTGGCCGTTAAGGAGGAGGACGCCCATCAGCACCGGTACCGAGAAGAGAAACTGGAGCGTGTTGCCGAGGACGACGCTGATCGGCAGCACGGCACGGGGAAAGCGCACCTTCTTCAGCAGGCCGCCGTTGCCGACGAACGTGCCGGCGGCCGCCTGGACCGAGCTCTGGAACCAGAACCAGGGAAAGAGCCCGGCAAGCAGGAACTCGGCCGTGATGCCCGTGCCCAGCACCTTGCCGAGCGCGAACGAGAGGATGAGCCCCAGGGCGAGCGGGCGCACCAGCGACCAGGCCCAGCCGAAGATGCTGCCCTGGTAGCGCAGATGGAGGTCCCGGCTGGTGAGGGCCGCGACGAGCTCGGCGGTGCTGCGCCCGCGGGTTCCGCGGGCGGGGGCCAGCCCGGGTGCCAGTGCCATGCGCAGCCGTATGCGCCGGCAGCCCGTGGCGAAACAGCGGCTCAGCTGGCGAGGGCGATCGCGCCCAACGGGAGGGTGACCGTGAAGGTGGCCCCGGCGCCGGGCTCGGAGCGGACCTCCAGCGAGCCCCTGTGGTCCCGGATGGTGCGCTGGCTGATGGCGAGCCCGAGGCCCGTCCCGGCGCCTGGCGCCTTGGTGGTGAAGAACGGCTCGAAGATCCGGCCCTGGGGTTCGGAATCCATACCCGGGCCTGTATCGCTCACTTCGACGACCGCCGAGCCGGCGCTCGTGCCCACGGAGACGTGGATCTCCCCCGCTTCGCCGATCGCGTCGCGAGCGTTGATGATCAGGTTGAGGAAAGCCTGCACCAGTTGCCCGCGGTCGCCCCAGATGGGGACAGGGGCCGCGCTGGCATCCAGGCGAAGGGAGACGTTCGGCGGCAGCGCCGTCCGGGCGAGCGCGACCGTCTCGGTGTGGCAGGCGCGCAGGTCCCCCGGGCGGGGCTCATGCGGCTGGAAGCGGGCGAAATC
>CALMIW010000695.1 GCA_937864275.1 uncultured Dehalococcoidia bacterium | reverse complement strand
GTCGTGATCACCGGGCGCATTCTCCTTCCCGCGCTTCCCACCGGCGAGCCGCGGCCGGGTTGCCGCTCAAGAGCTCACCCGACAGACTGCCTTCGTGGCTGACGAGACCCGTATCCTCATCTTCGGCCAGAGCAACACGCGTGGCGTGCAGCTGTCGGAACCGATTGCCGCCTGGCCGAACCTCCTGGCGACGGCGCTCCCCGAGCTCACCGGGTCGCCCGTTTCGATCACGGTCCGCCCGTTCTTTGCCCACGTCCCCGGCTCCCGGGAGTACCTTGAGCGCGAACTCGAGAAGCACGACCTCGACATCGTTTTCCTGATGGTCACGACGTTCTCGTTCGCCACCCCCGTGATCGAACCAGAAATGCGCCGCCGGTTCGGGGCGCGCATCGGTCAGGCGTACGGCCGCCTTGCCGGCCGGTTTGATGATTCCACGCGCAACCGCGGCAACGTGGCGCGAGGGATGAACCGGGCTGTCCGCACGGTCGCGAAGCGCGTCCTCCCGGCCGCGCCGGTCTCGGCCTACGACATCGCTCTCGATGGGACCGTCGGGGCGCTTCGGCTGCTGGCGCGCACCGAGGCCGTCCAGGTCGCGGCCTTTCACGGGTTCGTGAAGTTCAGCCCCGGGCCCGACGGCCGGCAATCCGGCCGCGAGCGGCAGGTCAGACAGTTCCTCTCGGAAGTGCGGCAGGCGGCCGAGTCGCTCCACATCGTGTTCATGAACATGCAGGGCTCCCCCGCAATCGATCCGGCCACGTGGTTCATGCCGGACGGGCTTCACGTCACCGCCCTGGCACACGAGGCGATCGCTGCCACCGTGCTCGATGCGTTCCGCGACGGCCGCCTGCGCACTCTGCACCCGGGTGAGCCGGCCCGCATCGACCGGGGTTAGCCTTCCTTCTTCACGCCCTCGATCGTCGCACCCGTCTTGGCCAGCCGTTCCTTGTTCTTCTCGAGGAAGACCGCCCACCACGCCGGGAACTTCGATTCCAGCTTCTGGCCCGCCTTTCGCGCAGCGAGGATGCGGTCCAGTTCGGCGTCGCCCGCTGCCCGCAGGTCCCCGCGTCTCCCGTTCTTCTTGTAGACCCAGTCGGCCCCGGGAGCGCGGATCTCGAGAGGGATCATGCTCGCGAGCCGCTGGTTCGCCTCTGTTTCGCTCATGTTCCGCGTCTCCATGAGACGCTGCCGGGCGACGGCGTCGTCCACGCCGATGAGCCACGTCTGGTCGCACCAGCGCGCGTAGCCCGGCTCCATCAGGTTCACTGCTTCCATCACGCAGATCTGATCGGCGCCCAGTTCGGCGCGCCACCGGTCGATCTCGCCTTTGATGGCTTCGGTGATCGAGCCCATGGCTCGCGTGAGCTTGTTCATCTCCTCGGGCTTGCCGAAGACCTTCGCCCCCAGGATCTTGCGGTCGACGTACCCGTCGGGGCCGACGACTTCGCGGCCGAAGGCTTCGACGACCCGGTCGAAGCCGGGGGTTCCAGGGTCGTACAGCTTGTGGACGAGCTTGTCGGCGTCGCAGTGATGGGCGCCGCGTTCCACGAGCAACTGTCCGACGGTGGATTTTCCGGCTGCGATCGTGCCGGCCAGGCCGATCACCAGCGGGCCGGAGTGGTTGGGGGTGCTGGTTTCGGACTGAGACATTGGGCAAATCCAGGTGCGAAGGGGTGTGTAGGAAAATGTCTCGTAGCTGGTGGTGATGCGCAACTCGCGGCGAATTCGGGACTGGCACCGCGTAGTGACAGGTGACGTTGCCCGACGGTTTGTAGACCAAGTATCGTTTCCCGACGATGGAAGCTCCGGCCGATGATGCCGGCGCGGAGGTGCGGAATGACGAGCATTACTCCCTGTCTGTGGGTCACGGGCGATGTCGACGAGGTCATCGCGTATTACACGGGCGCGTTCCCGGACCTGCGCACGGAATCGTTCAGCAGGATGCCTGACGGAACCGTGGTGACCGCGGAGATCACGATGGCCGGCCAGCGATTTATGCTGCTTGCCGGCGGACCGGCGGATTGGAATTTCACGGAGTCGGTTTCGTTCTACCTGGGCTGCAACGGCCAGGTCGAAGTCGACCGTTTCTGGGACTACTTCACCGCGGACGGGGGCGAGGAGAGCCAGTGCGGCTGGCTCAAGGACAAATACGGCCTGTCGTGGCAGATCGTCCCGAAGGAGTTCGAAGACATGATGGGCGGGGACGACCCGGAGAAGGTGCAGCGGATGATCCAGGCGATGTTCACGATGCAGAAACTGGACATCGCCGCGCTGCAGAAGGCGTACGCGGGAACGTAGGGGCGAATGGCCAGAGCCATAGTGAAAAGAGCCCGGGCCATGCGGCCCGGGCTCTTGTTGATGCACTCGCTAGAAATCGGCTCACTGCCCTCCCGAAGTCGGGCCTGCGCGATCTTCTCCTAGCTATGGGCGCTCGTTCGACATGATGACCGTCCCCGAGGCGGCGAACATTCCGCCGACGCCGTGGGAGACGCTGATCTTGGCGCCGGGCACCTGCGCCGGGGCGGTACCCCGCATCTGGCGGACGCTCTCCTGGAGGGCGTACATGCCGTACATGCCGGAGTGGGTGTAGCTCAGGCCGCCGCCGTTCGTGTTCAGCGGGAGCTTGCCGCCGGGCCGGGTGTTGCCGTCGCCGATGAAGGCGGCCGCTTCGCCCGGGCCGACGAAACCGAGGTCTTCGAGGCCGTAGAGCGGCAGGTGGGCGAACGCGTCGTAGATCATCAGGTGATCGACGTCGGAGTGCTTGATGCCGGCCTCGCGGAAGGCGGTCGGGCCCGCGACGCGGAAGGCACGGGACGAGCTGAAGTCCTCCATCTGCGTCACCATCGGCGTCTCCACCGATTCGCCGGTGCCGAGGATGTACACGGGCTTCGTCGGGAAGTCCTTCGCGCGGTCCGCGGAGGTGAGGATGAGCGCGCCCGCCCCGTCGGTGACGAGGCAGCACATGAGGAGCCGGAACGGATAGGCGATCATCCGGGAGTTGAGGACGTCCTCAACCGTGATCGGGTCCTTCATCATCGCGTTCGGGTTCTTGGCCGCGTATTCGCGCTGGATGACGGCCACCATCGCCAGCTGTTCCTGGGTGATGTTGTACTTCTTCAGGTAGTGAAGCACCGGGATGGTGAACATGGAGGGCGGGCCGGTGGGGCCGGTCCACTGTTCGAACTGGGCGTTCAGGCTCTGGCGGGCGCCCATCGGGTAGCCGCCCCGGCCGATGCCGGACTTGCCGCTCTCGCCGTGCGTGATGAGCACCGTCGTCGCGAGGCCCGCTTCGATCGCCGCGACCGCGTGGCGCACGTGGATCATGAACGAGCAGCCGCCGACCTGGGTGCCGTCGACGTAGGTCGGCGTGATGCCGAGGTAGAAGGCGGTTTCGGTGGGGCTGGCTCCAGCGCAGGCGACACCGTCGATGTCGGAGGGCTTGAGGCCCGCGTCCTTCATCGCGCGGATGCCGGCTTCGGCGTGGAGGCCGAGCTGGGAGTATTCGGGGAAGACGCCGAGGGGGCTGACCATCTCGGCGGCGCCGACGATTGCGACCTTTCCTGGTGTGGGCACTGGACTACGCTCCCTTTGCCGGCCGCCAGGTGGGCAGCGTGATCTCGTCGTTCACCTTGGTCGGTGCCAGTTCGAGGGCCATGTCGAGCTGGAGGGCTTCCGGAGTCTGCGGGCAGTCGACGATATTGGTGGCCATCTTCACGCCTTCAGCCAGCTGGACGACGGCGATCGCCGTCGGCCCATCGAAGCCTGGAGGCGGCCGGTGGTTGATGACGTAGCTGAGGAGCGTGCCCTTGCCGCTGGCCTGGAACCATTCGACTTCCGCCCATGGGTCGGAGGGGTCGAACGGGCGTGGGGGGAAGTAGGCCTTCCCGGTGGCTTTGTTGCGCTGAATCATCAGCTTGCCTTCCTTCAACCCATCCCAATAGGGCTGGGTTTCCGGGGTGGCCTGTGGGGCCATGCGAGAGTAGTCGGTCAAACAAACCTGCCAGTGCGTGGAGTCCGGGCCCGTGACAAATGGGTTCCGGCTGTGAATGCAATCACAATGTCTACCGCGAACGTGAGGGTTCCGCAACTTTTCCTGCATGCGGACTCACCCCGCGGAGCCATTTGAAGCTACCGAAAAGCCGGGTGATCACGGCGAAGGTCGGCCAGGTGGCCCTCGCTGTGACCCGGCGTGATGAAGACGAGCGCCCGCACCGTCACGGGGTTGCCTCCCGCCCGACCGGCCCGGTCGAGCATCTCCTCGGAGAGCGACCGGGACAGGAGGACGGTGGCCCGCCGGAGCGACACCAGTTCGTCGACGATTTCGCCGAGCGGCCGACGGTTCGCCTCCGAGGCCGCGACGTAGGCGTCCTGCT
>CALMIW010000694.1 GCA_937864275.1 uncultured Dehalococcoidia bacterium | reverse complement strand
GGCCCTCATTACCCACCCGCGCGTATGGGTTGCCAGCGGCCACGTCGCAACCTTCAACGACCCGCTTGCCGACTGCAAGAAGTGCAAGATGCGCTGGCGCGTCGACCACATCGCGGAGGGCCAGTACGGCGAACCCAGGCGCAATGCCGCAGGCGAACTGCGCTGCCCCAACGATGGCGGCGAGCTCACCGAGCCCCGGATGTTCAACCTGATGTTCAAGACACAGGTCGGCACCGTCGCCGACGACGAAAGCGTCGCCTACCTCCCGCCCGAAACCGCCCAGGGCATCTTCATCAACTTCGAGAACGTGGTCAGCTCCATGCGGCGAAAGCTCCCCTTCGGCATCGCCCAGAGCCGCGTGAGCTTCCGCAACGAGATCACCCCGGGGAAGTTCATCTTCCGGACGCTCGAGTTCGAGCAGATGGAGATGGAGTACTTCTGCTTCCCTCCTGCCGACCGCGATAACCCGGTCGAATACCTCGAACTGCACCAGGAATGGATCAACAACCGCCTGACCTGGTACCGGGACGTCCTCGGCATCGACGCCGCGCGGCTCCGCATCCGCAACCACGAGAAGGAAGAACTCTCGCACTACAGCGCCGGTACGGCCGATATCGAATACCTCTTCCCATGGGGCTGGGGCGAACTCGAAGGCATCGCCGCGCGCACGCGATCCGACCTCGGCGCACACGCTGCGGAGAGCGGCAAGCCGATCACCTACTTCGATGAAGACACCAAGCAGCACGTCGTGCCCTGGGTCATCGAACCGGCAGCCGGCCTCACCCGCACGCTCGCCGTCACCATGCTCGAGGCCTACAGCGAAGAACTCGATGAAAACGGAGAAACGCGCGTCGTCCTGAAGTTCCGCCCGAACATCGCGCCGATCAAGGTCGCCGTCCTCCCGCTGTCGAAGAACGAAGCGCTTCGCCCCACCGCCCGTGCCGTCTTCGAAGCCATCCGCCCCGTGTTCATGGCGCAGTACGACGAGACCCAGTCGATCGGCCGCCGCTACCGCCGCCAGGATGAGATCGGTACCCCGCTCTGCGTGACGGTCGACTTCCAGACCGTCGGTGAGAACGGCGTGGAGGGCGACAACGCCGTCACGATTCGCGAACGCGACTCCCAGGTGCAGACGCGTGTGCCGATCTCCGGCCTCATCGAGGCACTCCGGGAGCGCCTGCCCGGCTGTTAGCCCGGGCCCAGAAAACGGAATGAGGCGGCCCGGGTTCCGGGCCGCCTCATTCGTTGTCGTTCGGAATTCGCGGACTTACTTGGGGCCGGCGTCCCGGCAGGCCTTTCCGTATTCCGCGAGCGCGCGCACCACCGGGTCGTCTGCCCCGAGGTCGCGCGGGCCGAAATGATGCGTCAGCGCTTCGTACACGTGCGTGCTGGCGAGCTTCACTCCGTCGTCGTCGTGTTCGCGGTTGCGCTGCCCGTATTCGGAAATCGCCTTCACCAGCGGCTGATGCGCGGCCAGGTCCAGCGGTCCGTAATGGTGGGTCATCGCCTCAAAGAGATGGGCGCTCGCCTGCTTCACAGCGGATTCGTGGTCGGTCATAGCCTGGGTACTCATAGCTCCTGCCTGCTCCAGAATTAATCAGATTGTAACATGGCCGAAACAGACAAGAAACAGCAGAAACAAACGCCCACCCCGTATGTTCACGGCAGCTTTTCACGGGGAGCCCTGCCGTGCCACTAACGATTCGCGACGCCGTCCCATCCGACCTGGAGACCTGCACCGCACTCCTTGCCGGCAGGCACCGCCGGGACCTGCAGCGCGTCCCCTTCTTCAACCCCGCGCTCGCCGAACCGGCGGCCTGCCTCGCGCTGCTCGAACCACTGTTCGCGAACACCTATGCCGACGGGCTGGTCGCCGAGACGGACGGCCAAACCGTCGGGTTCCTCTTCGGCGAACGCATGCTCCTCGCGCCCACCGACTTCGCCTCCAACTTCGTCGCGCCACACTCGATCGCCGTGCCCGTCGAGGGACACGCCGTCGCGGCCGGCGAAGACGCGCTGAGTGTCTACCGCGCCCTCTACGCCGAGCTCGCCGGACGTTGGGTGCAGGACGGCTTCTTCATCCATCGCGTCGCGGTAACCGCCGAGGACCCCGAGGTTCAGGATGCCTGGGTCACCCTCGGCTTCGGCCGGGCGCTGACCGCCGCCGTCCGCGCGACCGCGGAGCCGGTCAACGTCTCCCGCTCCCGGCAGCTCCGCATCGAGCAGGCCTCACCGGAAGACATCGACGACGTGATGATGCTCATCGACGAACAGGACGCCTGGCACTGGCGCTCGCCGATGTTCTGGCCCGTGGTCCATGAGGCAGGCCCGGCCGCGCGGGCGTTCAACCACAATGCGCTGCGCAGCTCGGAGATCCCCTATTTCGTCGCCTACGAGGAGGGCAAGGCGATCGCTATGCAGACGTTCCTCCGTCCGGGTTTCACCCCGCCGTTCGTGGACCCTGCCTCCAACGTCTATCTCTTCGAAGGCGTCGTCGCGTCGCACGCCCGCGGCGGAGGTATCGGGGGCACCCTGCTGAAGCACAGCATGGAATGGGCAGCGCGCTCCGGCTTCGAAACCTGCACCCTCCACTTCGCCTCGGCCAACCCTCTCGGCGCCCCGTTCTGGCAGGGCCACGGCTTCCGGCCGATTGAGCACGCCATGCAGCGCATCATCGATGACCGGGTGATCTGGGCGCGCCCCCGCGGCTGACCGGTGGGTCCCACAACCTGCCGGTGGGCTGCTGCACCACCGGGGCGCGCCGGCGCCCCGCCGTCTGCGCGCGAACTCGCCTCCAGTCGGCCGATCCCGAATACTCGAAGGGTGCTACTCGTCGTCGACGGCAACAACGTGGCGTGGGCCGGTTTCCACGCGCTGCGCCGGCCCATGGGCGCCGACTCGCCCGAACAGTTCGTTCGCGCCGCCCTCCTCGGGCTGACGCAGAGCGTGGTCGGCTTCGCCGTGCGTGCCGGCGAACCGCCGGAAGCCGGGCTTTCGCGGCCATCCGGCCAGGGCGGGCTCTTCGATGTGCCGGCCGCTCGGACCAACGGCCTGGTCGTCGCCTTCGACGAGGGCCGGCCGCTTCGCCGGCGCAGCCTCTATCCTCCGTACCAGACCGGCCGGGAATCGGACGGCTCCTTCATGGAGTACGAGAAATTCGTCCTCGAAGGCATTCGCCAGTTCACGGCCATGGCTTCGATGCTCCCGGTGAGCATCCTTCGCGGCATCAACACCGAGGCCGACGACCTCATCGCCGCGGCCGTGCTCGATTCTCCTGTCGATTTCGTCCGCATCTGCTCCACGGACCGCGACTTCCTCCAGCTCGTGGATGAACGGATCACGATCTACTCGCCGGTGAAACGCCTCGTCATCACGCCAGCGAACTTCACCGAAGCGACGGCGCCGAAAGCGGCCGACGGCACACCCTCGCCCTTCCCGCGCGAGCGCTACCTGGACTACCGCGTCGCGAGCGGCGATGCGAGCGACAACCTCCCGGGCATCCCCGGTGTGGGCACGCTCAGCGCCGCGAAGCTCGTGGCCGCCGCCCCCCTGGAT
Organism: uncultured Dehalococcoidia bacterium; assembly: GCA_937864275.1. Lineage (GTDB taxonomy): Bacteria > Chloroflexota > Dehalococcoidia > Tepidiformales > Tepidiformaceae > Amarobacter. The sequence goes on along the minus strand of CALMIW010000694.1, from coordinate 187 downwards.
GAGTTCGTCGCCGAACCAGGCCGGATCGCGGCCATCCTCGGCCGCAAGAATGCCCGCATCGATGCGGCGTTTGCCAGCGGCGAAGCCGCCGAGACCGTCCGGCGCAACCGCGAGCTCATGGATCTGCGGCTGGCTTCACGGAACTACCCCGACCTCGCCCCGTTCACCACCCGCGGCTCCTGGGACG
>CALMIW010000693.1 GCA_937864275.1 uncultured Dehalococcoidia bacterium | reverse complement strand
GAAGAAGGTGAGGTAGGGGTCCATTGCCCAGAAGTGGGCGGGTTGCGTCGGCAGCACCGCCAGTGCGTACAGCAATGCCGCAAGCAGCCCGACTCTCCGGTTGAACACCGTGGTGGCGAGCAGGAAGGTGAGCAGGATCGTCGCCGTATCGAACCCCGCCGTGACCCGCCGGCCCCATTCCACTGTATGGGTGTACGAATTGCCCGGGCCCTCGGGGCCGTCCCCGGCGATGGTCGCGACGCCTTTCACCAGGAACAGCGGGAACGTCCCGTAGACATACGAGTTCGTCTGGCCGTCGTTGTACGGGTTCAGCGGGCTGTTCGCCGTGTCGAAGTAGCCGCCCACGCCGTCCGGCCAGTCCAGCCGGTCGGTGACCAGCGAGAGGAACCGCTCATCCGGGTGCATCTGGAGCGGCGCCTCGCCGCCTTCCGGTTGGTCCCAGCCAAGTCCGTGAAATCGAAGGACGGCGCCAAGGACCAGGATCGCGATCAGCGCCACCGGCCAGAGCCGCGCGGAACCACGCACCCCGACCTGGTCGAGGAGCGCTGAAGCCCGCTTCCGAGTCTGGGGCTCCCGCTCGAGCGGCGTTTCGGCCAAGCGCCCTCCCGTTCCGCCAATTGCCCTAAAGGATAGCGCCGGATGCGAAGCGGGGAACTCCGGCGCTCACCCGGGCTTTTCGGGATGGCGCGCTGGCCCGGAGCGTAGGATGTCGCCCATGGCAACGGACTCGGTATTCCATTGGGCGCGCATTGCGGCGCCCGGCAAGAGCTTCGCCGTCCTCGCGAAGTCCCTCGAAGAGACGACGCTCCCCGCGCTCAGTCGAGAGGGCGGCAATCGATGGGCCCTCGCCAACGGCCTCTTCGGCCTCTGGAACCACGAAGTCATCCTCGTGACATCCTGGGCGAAAGGCGCCCGGCCCGGCGCGTTCCTCTCCGGGAAACTCCCCGTTGGCGCGTCGCTTGCGGAATCGTACGAGTTCGTCGCGACGGTACGGCCGGAGACGGACGCGCCCCTCGAGGACGCCGGCGTCTACGTCCATCGCCTCTTCGGAGTCGATGCCGCGAACGTTGACCGCTTCGTAGCACTTTCTGACGATGCCTGGAAGACGTTCGAATCGGCGAGCGACTACCAGTCGCAACCGCAGGGCCTTTTCCGCCAGCGCGCGCACCCGGCCGAAGGCGGCCTCATGCTCCTCGTCACCTGGTACGACCGGTTGGAGTCGTGGGAGCGCTCCCGCACGCCGCCGTCCGAAGCAGCGGCCAACTTCCGGGAACGGGCGATGATCACGACTCGGTCCGTCGCCTACCCGACGCGCCTTATCGGCACCAACCCCGCCGTCCGGGGCATGGGCGCGGGCTAACGCGAGCCGGCGACTCCCGCCGCGCGGAAGCCGGCGATATCATCCGCCTCAAACCCCAGTTCTCGCAGCACCGCATCGGTGTGTTCGTCGAGTTGCGGCGGCGGAGCCGTTATCCGTGTCGGCGTCGCATCCATCTTCACCACCGGGCCGAACGTCTTGAACGGCCCCAGCAGCGGATGTTCGACTTCGACGATGTACTCGTTCTCCAGCAGTTGCGGGTCGTGGAACACGTCCGGCGGGAAGTTGAGCGGTCCGCATGGAACCTTGCCCGCGCGGAGGATGTCGAGCCACTGCGCAGTGGTCTTCGTGACGAACAGCGCTTCCACCTCGCGCACCAGATCGCCGAGCCGCGCCATTGCATCGGGCGTGCCGAGCTCGAACCCCGGTTCCTGGCGCGGGTCCTGAATGCCCGTCGCCTCCCGGAAGCGCGCGTTCAGCTGCGGGCTGAGGCAGCCGACCGAGACGAAGCCATCCGCCGTCCGGTAGTGCCGGAAGTAGATGTTGGCGAACCCGCCCCGGGTGTAGTGGCTCTCCCAGATGCCCCGCTGGGTCTCGAAGTCGGCGCCGTTCGCCCGGGCATCGGTCATGGCGACTCGGTACCGCTCCTCAACCGGCGGGTCCCTCGCCCCGAACCAGCTCAACAGTTGGTTGCCCAGCGCCATCGCCGTCCCGAGGAGGGAAGTTTCCACGCGCTGGCCCACGCCGGTCAGATCCCGGTGCCGCAGCGCGGCGACGATCCCCAGCGCCGAGAATGCCCCGGTGCCCATGTCGTTGAACGCCGGCCGGATGTTGATCGGCACGCCGTCCCGCTCCCTCGCGGTCAGCACGCTCGTCCCGGACATCCCCTGGACGATCACGTCGTACCCCGGCTCGCCCCCGAGCGGCCCCTTCTTCCCAAGCGGCACGTGTTCGAGGACCACGAGCTGCGGGTTCATCGCACGGAGGTGCTCGTAGGTCAGCCCGTAGCGCGGCAGGTCCGCGGGCTTCATCGAGACCATCACCACGTCGGCCCACTTCGCCAGCCGTTCAATGACCGGTTTCGCCTCGTCGCGCGTAACGTCGAGGCAGATCGAGCGCTTGCCGCGGTTGATCAGCGTGAAGCCTTTGCTTTCGCCCGGCAGGATCGGCTCCATCGTGTAGCGGATGCCGTCCCCGGCCGGCGGTTCGACCTTGATGACGTCGGCGCCCATATCGGCGAGCAGGATGCCCGCGAACGGCACGGCCAGCGCCTGGGCGATCTCAACGACCTTCACGCCCTGGAGGGCGCCGGGAGACAACGGATTGGTCATAGGTTGCGGAGTCTACGGTGCCCGCTGCCCGCGGCGAAAGCCGAACCCATTCAGGCGCCAGTGTCCTCTTCCACGATGTCTGCGTATTCGGGATGCCGCGCCACATACGCTGCGACGAAGCTACAACGCGGGACGACCTTCAGGCCACCCGCGCGGGCATCATCGAGAGCGTGCTTCACCAGCTGGCCGGCGATTCCTCGGCCTTCGAGCGCCTTCGGGACGCGCGTCGTGTGGTAGATCGCCCGGACTTCGTCCCGGGTGTACTCCAAGACCGCGAGCTCGCCGTCGACCTGGACTTCAAAGCGCGACTCTCGGGGGTTGTCGATGATAGGAAGATTCAAGACGGGAGCAGGCACGGGACACCATTCCGACGGTTTGTTGGATCGAGCGTACCAACCCCCACTCGCCGATCATCGGGCCGGTCGACCCGGATAAACGGGCCATGGGTGCCGATTCTTCCGGGAAGCCAAACGCCGCCCGGACGGTTGGCGTCGGGCGGCGTTCGATGCCGGTCGGCGTTGGCTCGGTCGTGGCGGGCAGTGATTACAGCCCCTTGTCCACCAGGAACGCGCAGAGGGCGCTGATGGGGCAGGCGGAACCCCCTTTGTTGTCGTTCCAGGCCGCTACCTTCACGAGGGTACCGCCCACGACATTTGGCGACTGCCCACAGCC
>CALMIW010000692.1 GCA_937864275.1 uncultured Dehalococcoidia bacterium | reverse complement strand
GTCCGGTTTTCTCGTTCACCCTCACCTGAGGAACACCTAGCTGGGCGCGTTTTCCTGAAGGGGCCTCACTCACAGTAGACCAGTCGACATTCGCCAAGAAGTCAGCGACCCGATCAGCGTCCAGGCCAGTGCGAACCGCCGCTCGAATCTCACTGAGGATGCGAGCGTTGCGCATGGTGGCAATCTGAATGCGGCGGGACATATCCGTGGTCTCCATGACGGAAATCGTGCAAGTGTGGGCTGACAACGACGTTGATGGCAAGCTGGCTGCGGGTGTCTTGCGTCTTATTGTCGTCCATGAATCCGTCGCACTGAACCCAATGTACTCCGGCGGACGTTCCCAAATCGTGAAGGTGTTCACGCCGAACGAGCGGCATATTGGAACTTTCCACGCCATCGTGATGCCCGATGGGTCCGTCGCGCACAGACACCCGAAGGACTACACCCTTCGAGACTGCTCCCGTATTCGTGTCGAGAGCGAGTAAGTACCACGATGAGGTTCCCTCCGTCGACCAGCCGAGCCACCGTCAGCGGGGAGCGCCTGGGTGGAGAAACAGGCACTGGCGCGGCTCCGGCCGCGGAGTGATGGAAAGGCCCGCCGAAAGGGCGGGCCTAGATTTGGAAGTTGGTGGAGACGCGGGAGAGTTGAACTCCCGGTCCAGCGAAGGTTGGCTCCGAATTGTCCTACAGGCTTTCCCACCGATGGGGGTCTCGCTAACCGACTGCGATGGTGGTCCTCACGTCAGTTAGCCAGCCGATGAGTCTTTCGCGAGCGCTATCGGCGTGAGTTCGCGGCATCCTGGCTTTTGCGATGCCCCTTCCCGACGCTACCAGGCCGGGCTTCGGGAGGGACAGCCTCTACTGTGGTTTAAGCAGCGAGTGCGAGTTGGCGATTATTGCCATTTGTTTTTGGCCGCCTGATTAACGAGGGTGACGCCCAACCTCGGCCTGCTATCCGGCTACCTAGCTCCCTGTCGATTCCCTTCGTCCCCGTGATAGGAGCAGTATAGCACACCTGTTCGCACCTCACCCACCCCGCCGCAGGGCTCGCTGCATGTCCATTTTCTGGTCTTGCTCTTTGAGTTTCTCCCGCTTGTCATAATGGTGAAGGCCGCGGCCGACGCCGATTTCGACCTTCGCCTTGCCGCGCTTGAAGTACATGGCGAGGGGGATGAGGGTCAGGCCCTTCCCTTCCATCATCTCTTCGATCTTGCGGATTTCGCGCTTGTTGAGGAGCAGCTTGCGGTCGCGCACCGGGTCGTGGCCGGAGTAGCCGGCGCTGGCGTAGGGGGCGATGTGGGCGTCCTGGAGCCAGACCTCGCCGTTCTTGATGCGCGCGTAGGAACCCTGGAGCTGGACGCGGTGCTCGCGCACGGATTTGATCTCGGAACCGGTCAGCACGATGCCGGCCTCGAACTTCGCGAGGAATTCATAGTCGTGCCGCGCTCGGCGGTTCTGGGCGATTGTTGAATCTGCCATGGTGGTTCGGACAGAAAACGGCCCCGCCATCTCGACGGGGCCGTTGAGCTGATGGTTCCAGTGTAGCGCGGCGGCTACTTCCCGTGGAGCATGTCGATGGCTTTGAACATCTGCAGGTCTCCCTGGTCGATGTACTCGTCGTACGTCATAGGAAGTTCGACGTCCGGCTTCACGCCGAGGCCTTCTATCTGGTCGCCGTTGGGGGTGAGCCAGCGGCCGACGGAGAGGTAGAGGGCGCCGCAGCCGTCCGGGTCGCCGCAGTTCTTCAGCTGCTGGAGCTGATTGACGGTCCCCTTGCCGAAGCTGCGCACGCCGACGATCTGGGCGCGGCCGTTATCGTGGAGGGCCGCCGCGAGGACTTCCGCCCCGGAAGCGCTGCCTCCGTCGATCAGCACGACGATCGGGATCCTGGTTGCGAGGCCGCCCGACTTGGCCGACCAGGACTTCGTTTTCCCGTCCGCGTCGACCTCGGAAATGATGGTGCCGCTGCTGAGGAACTCGTCGGCGACGTCGACGGTGGCCTGGAGGAGCCCGCCAGGATTCCCGCGCAGATCCAGGACGAGGCCCTTGAAGCCTTTGCTTTCGATGCCGTTCAGCTTCGCTTTCAGTTCCTGGACGGTGCGGTCGTGGAACTGGGCGATGTTGATGTACGCGAGGTCGGTCACCTCGTTCCCGTCGCGGTCGACGAGTTTCTCGCCGCTTTCGCCGGGGATGATTTCGAGCCTCGGCTCGGAGTAGACGCTTTCGATCGGGATGTTGCCGCGGGTGATGTCGATGGTCTCGATCGTGCCGTCGGTGTGCTTCACTTCGAGCGTGACGGTCGTGCCCTGCTGTCCGCGGATCTTCGAGACCGCCTGGTCCGAAGTCCAACCTTCGGTGGATTCGCCATCGACCTTGAGGACCGTGTCCCCCTGGCGGATGCCGGCCTTCTCCGCGGGAGAGTCCCGGAAGGGTGTGACGATCGTCACCACGCCCGTCGTATCGGAGACGCTCGCGCCGATTCCGTCGTAGCTCGAATCGAGGCTGAGCGCGCCGGCCTTGAGCTCGGCCGGCGTCAGGTACTCGGTGTGCGTGTCGTTGAGGGCGGTGATGATGCCGTCGATAGCGGCCTGGCGGAGGGTTTCCTCATCGAGGATCGACTTATCGACGTACTGGTTCTTCAGGAGGTCAACGATTTCGTCGATGATGGCGGCGCCGACGCTTTCGCCGGATGCGGCGTCTCCGTTGACGCGGCTCGACGGCGTCGAAGCCTGTTTGTCATCGTTGCGGATGTCCTGGATGCCCCACGCCAGCCCGAAGGCCAGGGTGACCATCGCCAGCATGAGGAAGACGACCACGGCGTTGCGGGCTAGCCGTTCGCCGAAGCCGGGTTGCGGCTGTTCGCGTGGGAGATCCATCAGGCGGTGAGTGTCCTTTAGGGACCCTTCGATGAAGGGTGATATCGCGAGTGTACAGGGGCAAATTCGGCGGCTTCAATTTGGCGAATTACCCCCCGTTTACCTCGGGGCCGACACCGGAGGCGAAACTCCTGCCGTTGCGATGGGGAGAGCGCTACATAACGCCAGGCATGTGGCTACGGCGAAACGAAGCGCTTCGCCAGCCGCGTAGCTAGCGTTCGAAGGCGAGCATCGTCCCGTGACCGAGGATATGCGGGGCGCCCGCGGCCCGGGTGTCCCAGGCGAGCGCGGAGTCGGGCGAACCTCCCGAGAACGACGGATGCGGGCCTTCTGTGACGACCCGGCCGCAGATGCCGAACCAGCAGCTATCGGCAGACCAGTTTGGATGTGAGACAGCGTACTGGTCGAAGAACCCGATCACCGTCGCGGTGTCCTGGGCGGGAATGAGCGGCTCCATCGCGGCGAGGAACCGCCCGCCGGCGTCATAGAGCCGGGGCTGGAAGCGGCCGTCGCCCGTGTAGGACGGGTGCAGGACGACCAGGCGTTCGCCGTCAGGCGCCCACCAGTAGGCGACGAGCGGGCCTTTCACGATCCGTTGCGACTCGCCCTCGGAAGGCACCGAAACCACCCACGCGAACACACCGGATTCGGGCGAAGTGGCGACCGCGGCGGTGAGTTTAGCCGTCCCGGGACGGAACGAGAGTGTCAGAGCACTCGAGAAGGTTGCGACCTGGCGCGGGTCAGTCCGCAGTCCGCTCGTCATAACACAGACCCGGCCGTTGGCGACCTCCGCCCAGGCGATGCAGGAGCCGTCGTCGCTCACCGCCGGCGTCCGAAAGCCGGTGGCCGAAGCCGAAAGGATGCGCTGTTCGCCGGTGACGGTTTCGAACGCGCTGAGCGTCGCGCCGTGGTGGCAGAGCAGCCAGTCGGTCCCCGGCACCCATGCCGGGAACAGGGGGGCGGCGCTGAGGTGCGTCCGAAAGCCGGATTCGCCCGAGCGCCATGTGCGAAGTGAGAGCGCCCGGCCATCCGGAACGACATAACACAGCGTGTCGCCGGACCGGGCCCAGGCCGCGTAGTGCCCAAGCCGTGGGCCGAGCAGCGCTGGCGGCTCAGTCTTCGACCCGGGCACCTCGAGCGTGCCGAAGGGGCCGTGGTGCTCCAGACGCGATGACTCGTCGATGACGCACGCGGTCCACCCGCCGTGGCGGGGCGCGGCCGCCGGCCACAAGCCTTTCGCTTCGCCAGCGGAAGACCAAGCATCGCCGGTGAGCTCGTGAAATACGATTCCTGACGTTCTCTGGGCGACGGCAACCGAAGTCATGGTGGTTGATTGTGCGTGCGGGGGCGGTCAGAGGGCCAGAAACGCGTTCGGTTTCCTGTGGTATTGAACTTCGCACTATATCAGTTATGCAGTGCAATACGTCCGGAAACGCCCGTAGGGGTTCACCCCGCAGTCACTCAGGGTTTTCCCTTATGTCCTCCGCTGTAACCGATCCAACACGCACGTGTCACCGTTCTCGCGTTGTTTTGTCACCGGCTGGATCTGAACAATCGTCCCACCTGATCGACAACCAAGTCAGACCGGTTGCGGTCAGGGTGCTTGTTCGGGGGAGCAAGGAAAATGCAGTGGCCGTCATCCAATCTTGAGCCCGTTGTCGAAGAGACCGGGACGCCCGTCCGCCTGACGCTCGAAGAGCAGCAGCAGCTCGTTATGCAGTACGCACCGTTGGTGCGCCGCGTGGCCCGCTCGCTGCCGCTCGAGATCCCTGGCCTTCTCGAATTCGAGGATGCCGTGGGCTATGGCACATGCGGACTCGTCGAAGCCGTCCGGCGGTATGACCCGTCGAAGGGCACCAACTTCCACGCCTATGCGGTGCAGCGCATCCGCGGTGCGATGATCGACGCCTTCCGGCGCATGGATCGTCTCAGCCGCACGATGCGCCAGAAGGCCCGGGACGTGCAGCGCGCGCAGAGTGAGCTTGAAACGCTCCTCGGCCGTTCGCCGAACGACCATGAAGCCGCCGCGCACCTGGGCATCACCATCGACCAGTACCGCGACGCCAGTTCGAATTCCCGCTGGGTGACCGTCTCGCTGGACCGCATGTTGGAGCGCGACGACGACGGGGACTCGTTCCCGGCGGCCGAAATGCCCACCGCGGAGGAGGATATCGACTTCACCCGCTCGTTCGAAGAGCGGGAGCTGTACGAGGACCTTGCGCGGTCGGTCCAGGGGCTGCCGGAGCGCGAACGGCTTGTCGTCTCTCTGTATTATGTTGAGCACCTGACGATGAAAGACATCGCAGCCGTGCTTTCCGTTTCGGAGACTCGCGTTTCGCAGCTCCACGCCCAGGCAGTCAAGCGGCTGCGAAGGGCCCTCCTGCGCGAGGCTGCCTGAAACCCGCAACTGTCACCATCTTGTCTCGTTTCGAACGCCCGGGAGCACGTTCCCGGGCGTTCGTGTTTCCCGGGCGGAAACCCCGGGGAAACCCGGACGGGGAACGTGAATTCGGCGGGATTTCTCGCTGCGGGAGGGGCCACTGACCCTATTAGGCAGACGATCGCTGCCGAAGATAGTTAAT
>CALMIW010000691.1 GCA_937864275.1 uncultured Dehalococcoidia bacterium | reverse complement strand
AGCCAGCGCCTCCCTCGCCGCATCGGCGTGGCCCGCGCCAAGCAAATGATGTTCACCGGCACGCCGCTGAGCGGCCGCGAAGCAGTCGTAGCCGGCCTGGCGAACCTCTGTGTCGCCGACGCCGAGCTCGAAGGTACCGTTGCCGCGATGGCCGCTACGATCGTGGCGAACTCGTGGCACACCCTGCGGGCGGACAAGCAACTGGTGAACGAAGGCCAGCAGTACACCCTCCGCGAGGGGCTGGCTTATGAACGTCGAACAAGCCCGGGCGCAGGCCCGGACATGGCCGAACGCCTGAAAGCGTTCGGAGCACGGTAACCCCCGGAGGTTCTCCAATGGTCATGACAGCCACCAACACGGGACGAGTCGTCCAGATCATCGGTACGGTGCTCGATATCGAGTTCCCGCCAGGCCAGCTTCCGGCGATCAACAACGCCGTGAACGTCATTCGTGAAGACGGCACGCCGCTCGTCACCGAAGTCCAGCAGCACCTCGGCAACAACTGGGTGCGCTGCCTCGCCATGGACAGCACCGACGGCCTCCGGCGCAACACGACCGCCGTCGATACCGGCGCCGCCATCTCGGTCCCGGTCGGCGAACAGTCGCTCGGTCGCATGTTCAACGTGCTCGGCAACCCGATTGATAACCTTCCGGCGCCCGAGGGCGGCCCCAAGTGGGGCATCCACCGCAAGCCCCCGTCCTTCGAAGAGCAGGAAACCGCCCCGTCCGTCCTCGAGACCGGCATCAAGGTCATCGACCTCATCGCCCCCCTCGTCCGCGGCGGTAAGGTCGGCCTCTACGGCGGCGCCGGCGTCGGCAAGACCGTCGTTATCCAGGAACTCATCTCCAACATCGCCCGCGAGCACGGTGGTTACTCCGTCTTCGCCGGCGTGGGCGAGCGTTCCCGCGAAGGCAACGACCTCTGGCACGAAATGAAGGACTCGGGCGTGCTCCCCAAGATGGCCATGGTCTTCGGCCAGATGAACGAGCCCCCCGGAGTGCGTCTCCGCGTCGCCCTCACCGGCCTCACCATGGCCGAATACTTCCGCGATGAAGAAGGCCGCGACGTCCTCTTCTTCGTCGACAACATCTATCGCTACACGCTCGCCGGCATGGAAGTGTCCGCCCTCCTCGGGCGCATGACGTCCGCCGTGGGCTACCAGCCGACGCTCGCGACCGAAATGGGCGACCTGGAAGAGCGCATCACCTCCACCCGCAAGGGCTCGATCACCTCGTTCCAGGCCATCTACGTGCCTGCCGACGACTACACCGACCCCGGCGTGGCGACCACCTTCGGCCACCTCGACGCCGTCGTCGCCCTCGAGCGCTCCCTCGCCGAGCAGGCGCTCTTCCCCGCCATGGACCCGCTCACCTCGTTCTCCCGCGCGCTCGAGCCCCGCATCGTTGGCGCGGAGCACTACGAAGTCGCCCGCGGCGTCCAGAGCGTCCTCCAGCGCTACAAGGACCTCCAGGACATCATCGCCATCCTCGGCATCGATGAACTCTCCGACGAAGACAAGCTCACCGTGGCCCGCGCTCGCAAAATCCAGCGCTTCCTCACCCAGCCCATGTTCGTCGCCGAGCAGTTCACCGGTACCCCTGGCGCCTACGTGGCCGTCCGCGATACCGTCCGCGGCTTCAAGGAAATCCTCGACGGCCAGCACGACGGCCTCCCCGAGCAGGCCTTCTACATGGTCGGCAACATCGAAAGCGCGGTCGAAAAGGGCCGTCAGCTGGCGGAGGGCTAAGCCATGCCGCTCACGGTCGAAGTTGTGACCGCCGAGCGCGTTGTCCGCGTCGAACAAGGCGTGGATGTCCTCGTCGCGCCCGGGAGCGAAGGCCAGCTGGCCATACTCCCCAAGCACGCGGCGTTGATGACCACGCTCGACCATGGCGAGCTCATCATCCGCCGGGCTCAGCAGGAAGATTCGTTCGCGCTCACCGGCGGCTTCATGGAAGTCTCCAACGACCACGTGACCATCCTCGCTGATACCGCCGAACCGGCTGAGGAGATCGACATCGCCCGCGCCGAAGCCGCTCGCGCTCGCGCCGAGGAACGCCTCAAGCGCTTCCGCGAGCAGAACGCCCGCGACGTGGACCTTGCTCGTGCTTCTGCCGCGCTCCAGCGTTCGCTCATTCGCCTTCGCGTGGTCCAGCGGCGTCGCCGCCCGGGCCCGCCCCGCGTCTAACCGACAAACAACTCCAAACCGAGAACCCGCCGTCTGGCGGGTTCTCTGCGTTTGGGTTACCCCCGCGCCAGCAGCGCGTCGAGCTCCGCCTGGTGATCGCGGTAGTGCGTTCCAAGTGCGCGGAAGTAGTCCGCGTGTTCCGCCGCCTCCGTGTCGCTCACCGTCTCGAGGAATGCCAGAAAGGCCGCATGTGCTGTGTCGAGCCGCTCCAGCACCGCCGCCCCCGGCTGGCCGGCCGCCCACGCTGCTTCGCGCGCGTTGTGTACGAAGTCCCGCGGCCACTCGTCTTCGGGCACGTACCCGCTCCCGAACTGCCAGCCGTCTGGGAGTGGAACCTTACGGAAGAGCACCGTGACCGCGCCCTCCACGGCTTCGTCCCAGAAGGCGATGTGCCCCAACATCTCCTTCGCACTCCACCCCGCCGCCGTCGGTTGTTCGATGCCATCCACACCCAGCTGGTCGACGGCGTCCTTGAACCGGGACCAGGATTCTTCAATCGACTTCAGGATCGTTTGTGCGCCACTACCCGCCATTGCTCGCCCTCCTTCGTTCGCGGCGCACGGTAGCAGGCTGCGGCGGCGTCGCCAAAAGCCCGCGTCACACACGTTCGCCCCATGCGTATGGACACCATAGACTGGCCTGAGAGATGACTACCCGTGTGCGTGGTGGCAGGTTCATTGTCGAAGGCGGCGCTGTCCTCCGCGGCGCAGTCGAGATTTCCGGCGCCAAGAACCACGCTCTCGCCGCCATGTGCGCCGCCCTCCTCACCGACGAAGACCTCGTGCTCGAAAACGTCCCCGATATCAGCGATGTCGAGTCCCTGGGCGCCCTCCTCCTAAGCCTTGGCGCAGCCGTCGATCGCCTGCCCAACGGCTCCCTCCGCCTCAACTGTGCGAACGTCAACATGTTCGAGGCGCCCA
>CALMIW010000690.1 GCA_937864275.1 uncultured Dehalococcoidia bacterium | reverse complement strand
GCGGTGGAGCCGGTGGCGCAGGCGTTGGCGACATTCACCACCGGGATTCCGGTCTGGCCCATCTGCTGGAGGATGCGCTGGCCCGAGCCGGACGTGGTGTAGAGGTTGCCGCTATAGAGCGCCTCGACCTGCTTCATCTGGACGCCGGCGTCCTTGAGGGCTTCGAGGCCGGCCTGGGCGGCGAGTTGGGAGAAATCCCGGTCCGCGTAGCGCCCGAATTTGATCATCGAAACGCCGATAATCGCTACTTCTCTCATTGCGAATCTCCTTCTCAGGCCGGGGTGAAGCGGTAGGCAATGTAGGAATTGCCTTCTTTGTCTTCCGAGACCTTCTCGGTGAACATCTTCACCTTCATGCCGAACTTCAGGTTCTCCGGCTTCGGTTCGATGCCGACGATGTTCGTGTTGACGCTTCCGCCGCCATCGAGGTCGATGATCGCGGCGATGTAGGGCGCCTGAACGTAGGGCGTGGCCTGGTGGATGATGGTGAAGACGTACAGTTCGCCCGTGGATGCGAGCTTGACCTTCTCGAATGGGCCATCGCTGCTGCACTTGCCGCAGAAGAGGCGCGGCCCGACGTAGCGGGTGCCGCAGTTCTTGCAGACTGACCCGTTGAGGTAGTCCTGGTCTCGGGTTTCACCAAGGGTGAGGTGTGGGACGAGTGGGCGCACTTCGGGCGCCGCGGCTGTGGCTTCGGCCAAGCGGATACCCCCTTTCAGATGGCAGCCCCGTTGGCCCGCGCACACAGACTATCCCGGGCCGGGGGCGGTGCGAGGGGTATGGTAGATGGTGGGGGGAGGATGTCAACGTGGGGTTTGGCGGCAAAGCCGAGGGTTATGCAGGCTCGAAGCCGGCCACGCCGACGCCAAGCAGAATCATCATCACGGCCGCGGCGGACAGGAGCCCGCCAATCATTCGCAATGCCCATCCGGCGGGAGCCAGTTCCTGCTGCTGATCGTTTCCACATGACGAGGCTCAGGCCCAAAAGGGGTACTCCTGCGAGAACGGCTACCACGCCTACCGGCAGAAACGATGCCATCGGAGAAGAGCGATCAGGGGCCGACTGTAATCGTCCAGTTTCCGTTGATGACTTTTGCCTGGCGGCCCGGCCCAAGGACCACGGTTCCGTCGATAGCGGAGGGGGAGTCCAGAGGATAGCGGTATACGGTCCGGCCACCAACGACCGTCCGACAACTCGTCCGGAAGCGCTTACCTCGGTACCGGACGGGAGCAGTAGGCTTGGGAACGTCCTAACCTCTGGGTCAGCCGCGACCGGAACCTCTAGCTCTAGCATCATTGGCGCGATGCCGCCCCCGTCCACCCAACGCGCGACTGCGGGGGCCTGACCGGTGGAGCTCAACACGCGGTTTGCTCCGATTGACACGGAATCACCCTCTTGGGGTTGGTGGCCCAAGTCCAGGATGACGCCATGCATGTCCCCAGTGGCCCCTCCAAGGACCCCATCATCCGAAACCGCCAGGACAGCCGAGAACGAAACGGACACAGGCTTTCCGAATTCGGTTGGAGGAAACGAC
>CALMIW010000689.1 GCA_937864275.1 uncultured Dehalococcoidia bacterium | reverse complement strand
CCAGCGCGCGACGACGATGCAGACACGCAGGCCGGCGCCGTCCAGCGCGCCTTCGATGACCGGCATCAGGAGTTCCCCGCCGTACTCACCGACTCGAGACCGTCGAGGAGGTGCCCCATCCGCTGCCGCTTGGTGTCGAGGTAGCGGACGTTGTGGGGGTTCGGTTCCGTCTGGATCGAGACGCGCTCCACGACCTCGAGGCCGTACGCTTCGAGGCCGGCGCGCTTGGCCGGGTTGTTGGTGATCAGCCGCATCTTGCGGACGCCGATGTCACGGAGGATCTGCATGCCGATGCCGTAGTCGCGGCGGTCCGCCGGGAAGCCGAGCGCCAGGTTCGCGTCGACTGTGTCCAGGCCCTGGTCCTGGAGCTCGTAGGTGCGCAGCTTGTTGTGCAGTCCAATGCCGCGCCCCTCCTGTCGCATGTAGAGGAAGACGCCGCCCTGCTCCGCGATCATCTTCATTGCGCGGTCCTTCTGCTCGCCGCAGTCGCACCGCATCGAATCGAAGACGTCACCGGTGACGCACTGGTCGTGGACGCGCACGAGGGTCGGCGTGTCAGCGTCGATGGGCCCTTTCACGAGTGCGACGTGCTCGTCCGGGTAGTTCTCGGCCTTGTAGGCGAGGATCATCATGTCGCCGAATGGCGTGGGCAGCCGCGTCTCGGCTACGCGCGTGACCAGCCGTTCGTTCTTGAGCCGGTACTTGATCATTTCGTTGACGGTGACGATTCGCAGGCCATGCCGGCGGGCGAAGCGCTTCAGGTCCGGCATGCGGGCCATCTCGCCGTCCATCTTCATCACTTCGCAAAGCACGGCGCCGTGGGTCAGGCCGGCCATCCGCGCCAGGTCGAGGCTCGCTTCGGTTTGCCCTGCGCGGACGAGCACGCCGCCGCGGCGGGCGCGCAGGGGGAACATGTGGCCGGGCCGGGCCAGGTCCTCAGGGCGCGTCGTCGGGTCGATGAGCACCTGCACCGTGCGGGCGCGGTCGGCGGCGCTGATGCCGGTGGTGACGCCGGTCCGGGCTTCGACGGAAACGGTGAACGGCGTCCCGAACCCGGAGGTGTTGGCTTCGTGGTTCACCATCAGGGGGAGCTTGAGCTGGTCGCAGCGGTCTTCGGGGATCGAGCAGCAAATCAGTCCGCGGCCGTACTTGGCCATGAAGTTGATCGTCTCGGGCGTGACGAACTGCGCGGCCATGCAGAGGTCGCCCTCGTTCTCTCGGTCTTCGTCGTCGGTGATGATGACGAACCGGCCCCGCCGGTACTCCTCGATCGCCTCCGGGACAGTTGCCATCACTGGGTCGCGTTCAGTCATTTCCGGGCCTCCTGGGTCTCCGAGACGAAGTTCTCGATGTATCGCGCGATGATGTCGGTTTCGAGGTTGATGCGGTCGCCGGGCCGGCGGTTCACGAGGTTCGTGTGCTCCTGCGTGTACTGCACGAGCGAAACGGAGAAGCTCTCGGCGTCCTTCGCGACGATGGTGAGGCTGATCCCGTCGATGCAGATCGGGCCCTTCACCACCATGTACCGCAACAGTTCCGGCGGGGCGTTGAATCGCGCGATGATCGCTTCGCCCTCGGGGGTCAGCGAGTCGAGCGTGCGGGTGCCTTTCACCCCGCCCCGGACGATGTGGCCGCTCAGGCGTTCGGTCGGGCGGCAGCTGCGCTCGAGGTTCACCAGGTCGCCCGGCCTCAGTTCGCCCAGGTTCGAGCGCCGGTACGTCTCGGGCATGAGGTGCGCGAAGAAGAACTCCTTGTCCATTTCCGCGACGGTGAGGTCGACGCCGTTGATGGCGATGGAGTCGCCGAGTTGGCTATCGACCAGGATTTTTGGCGCGCGGATGCGGAGCGTGCCTTCGCCCGCCTCCACCACGTTGCCGACTTCTTCGATGATGCCTGTGAACATGCCCTGCCCCCGGCGCGTACTGGACGTTCGCGGGGATGGCGGGAGAGACCCTGCGCAGGCTAGCGCAGAGCGGGCGTCCCGTATGCGCGAAAGCAACGGGCACGCCGCATGTGTCCTCTCCCATCCGGACTCTAACCGTCGGCCCCGGAATTTCACCGGGTCAGTCCTCCCCCAGAGGGAAGGAGTCGCGGGCTTTACCGCCGGTGGGGAATTTCACCCCGCCCCGAGAACATCTGGCTCGTATCGTTAGCTTTACGCTAAGAAGTTGTCAAGAGCGTGCATCACGCAGCCCGGTGGTCCAGCAACTTCACGAGCACGTCGTAGGTCGCGTAGGCGTCAGCGAGGGCGCCATGTTCGCCCATCCGGCCGATGCCCAGGCGGTCCGCGACGTGGCCGAGGTTGAAACGATCGACCTGGCCCCCGGCCTTCAGGAGCGTGCGAGCGACGGGCTGCACGTCGAGCGCCACGGTCGCGAACGGCCACGGCTGCTGGAGCCGCCGGTAGGTTTCCACCAAAAAGGCCATGTCCTGGCTGATGCCCCAGCCGGTGACGACCGCGTCCCGCCCGGCGGTACTGAACTTCTCCAGCGCCTCTTCCAGATCCAGGGCGGACTTCCACTCCTTCGAGGAATAACCAACGACCTTGAGGGCCGCCGGCACCGCGTTGCCGATGTGCTTCGGCTTCACGCGTGCCCCCCATGCTTCTTCTTCCGGCAGTTTCGGCGCCAGCGAGGCGCGCACGCCGGCCAGGTCCAGCACTTCGTGCATCTGCGCGTTCGGGCCGCTCATCTCCAGGTCGACGACGAAGAGCGCACTGACACCGTGGAGGTCCTCGGGCGCGCCCGGCTCGGGCGTCAGCCGTCCCTCGGGGTCGAGGCGCCGCAATCCGTGCTTCAGCAGAGTAAGGATGTCTTCCATCGCGTCAGATCCGTCGTAGCTCGCGCGAGCCGATCGTGAGCATCAGTGTCAACGCTGCAGCCACAACCATCCATCCGGCAACCACGTGCGGGGCGCCCCATACGTCGATCATGCGGCCCATGAGCAGGCCGGCGAAGGGCGTCATGCCCCAGGTCATCGTCTGGAGCGCGACCACCCGGCTGCGGTAGGCCGGGTCCGCCTTCATCTGCATGAGGGAGGCGTTGAACGCCGAGTAGATGCTGTGGAAGATCCCCGCGACCGCCAGGATCGCGACGGCGAGCCAGAGGTGGCGCGTGAGCGTGAACGAACCCACGGCGATGCAGTAGAAGAAGCACGCCCACATCATTCCAGGACCGATCCGTTCCCGGTTCGAGGTCGCGGCGACAATGCCGCCGCCCAGGAGCGAACCCAGCCCCACGGCGGCGGCCAGATACCCGTAGGCCCTCTCGTCGCTCTTCAACACGTCCGTGGCGAACACCGGAAGAAACGTCACGTAGGGATAGACGAGGATGCTGGGAAGGATCGCCATCGTCACGATGAGCGACATGCGCCGGTCGCGGACGACATAGGCCAGGCCGGAGGCGACGCTGGCGAAGACTCCTTCCCGCACCGCCTGGAAGGCAGGCATGCTCGGGCGCAGGCGAGAAGTCAGCGCGACGGCGAAGACGAGGCAGATCGCCTGGGCGGTGAAGGTGCCCTCGGTGCCGATCAGGCCGATGAGCGCGCCGCCGATGGCCGGGCCGATGACGCGCATCGCGTTCCCGCCCAGGGCGTTGAGCGCCACCGCGTTGGTCATCTCGTCCGCTCCGGCGGTATCGAACACCAGCAGGCTGCGAATCGGCCCCGCGAGTGCTTCGACAATGCCGGCGGCGGCGGCGAAGCAATAGACCATCCAGATCTCGATGTGGCCGGACCAGACGAGGACGGCCAGGGCTGCCGCGATCGTCGCGCTCCCGGTTGTGTAGAGCATCAGTTGCCGGCGGCGCTCGTAGCGGCCCGCCAGGTAGCCGCCGAACGGCGAAAGCAGGACGAGGAAGGCGCCACGGAGGAGCGCGACGGCGGCGAGGTCCGTCGCCGAGCCACCGAGGTCGACCTTAACCAGCCAGCCCTGGCCGATCGTCTGCACCCAGGAGCCGATCTGGAGCGCCATCGTCGAGGCGAGGAGGAAGCGAAAGTCGCGGTGAGGAGGGATGCCAACGGGCGGCCGGGCGACGTCAGGCCGTTGCCGCGCTTCCGGCGAGCCGTGGCTGGGGCTGCGGGAGGAGCCAAAAATCAATCCCCGGGTGCAGGGGCAAACCCGATGGTTCGACCGTACACAACCACTCCGAAACGAGCCACCGTTTCACGGCGACGGTCGCCGGATCCAGGGTCTTCACCGTCGCGCTTCGGGGAGGGCGGACTATCGGCTACGATCGACGCATCCCGCTATCGGAGGCCGCCGTGTCCAACCCGGGCGCCGATTCCATCGAGTTCTTCCGCAACCGCTACAACATCGATTCCGCGGCGGTGTCTTCACTGCTTTCCATCGCCCTCAGCCGTGGAGGCGACTTCGCCGAACTGTTCTTCGAACACCGCACCAACAGCGCAATCCAGTGGGAAGACCAGCGCGTGAAGTCGGCCTCCCGGAACGTGGCCCAGGGCGTGGGCATCCGTGTTGTGAAGGGCGATGCCATTGGCTACGCCTACACCGAGTCGCTCGACCTCGAAGCGATGCGCCGCGCGGCCGAGACGGCCTCCCGCATCGGCACCGACGACGAGCGGCCCACCCCAATCGACGCGACACCCTACCTTTCCACCGGCTCCTTCTACTCGACATCCGACCCGCTCGCCGACGAGCCGCCCGCGAGCAAGGTCGCG
>CALMIW010000688.1 GCA_937864275.1 uncultured Dehalococcoidia bacterium | reverse complement strand
CCATGTCTTCCGTGACGGAGTCAGGACGCGGGGCGGTGGCCGCATGCTCCCAAATGTCGACCGCTCCCTGGTTCGTGTCCCGTTCCAGGTTGAGCGGCTCTGCCGGGGACGTGCCTGTCGAACCTGTGGCTTCGCGGGCGGTACGGACCGAGTCCTCGAAGTACAGGGACTGGCCTTCGGCTCCCGTCACCGCGCCGGCGATCCGCGCAACTTCCGTCTCGCCGTCGTTGTCGAGGATGACGATGGACTCGGGTTGGTCGGAGTGCTCGTCCAGGACGGAGCTTCCCGTGGCGAGCCCCTCCTTGCCGCCTTCCAGGCGGGTCTCGCCGCCGCGCCCAAACAGCTTCGAAAGATTGAGTGCCATGGTGTGGTCCCTCCCAGGCCGATGCCGGATGTCTTAGAAATCGACCGTCAGGCCGGGTTTCCCGTAGGTTGCTGCGGCCGCACCAGGTCCAGGAAGAGGTGCGTGCCGGGCTGAAGTTGCGCGGCTGCCTGCGGCAGGGCGCCCAGCGCCACCGCCGCGACGCTCATGCCGCGGTCCGAAAGGGTCACCACCGTCGCCGGGTGGTTCGCCGGGTAGCACCCGGCCAGGTAGTTCGCCAGCGGCGCCAGGTCCGGAGCTGCCGCCGCGGCGGGTGCCGCGTTCCGCCCGAAGCCATCGACGTGGAGGAGGATGGCCGGGACGAGCGGGCTGATCGGCATGCGCCGCGCGACCAGCCTGGTCGCATCGAACACCTGCAGCCCGAACGTCGAGACATCGAGCCCGATGCCACCGACGATCAAGTCCAGCGGCGAGACCGCCGGGACAACCTGCACGCCGAGTTCCAGCCGCCTTCCCTCCATCGCCAGGTAGCGGCCGATGGCGTTGAAGACCAGCGGGTGCCCCGGCGAAAGGAAGAGGACCGGGCGCTCATGCGCCGTCCGGCCGATGAGGAAATTCGCGATATCCAGGTACGAGTCGGCGTAGTCCCGGCCCGGCGCCATGCGCGAGGCGATGTCGGTGACCTTCACGCGCTGGGACTTCAGGAATGCCGCGAGGTTCGCGGGCAGGCCAAGCGAGTAGGCGCTGCCGTAGCGGGCGAGCAGGCGCTGCGCTTCGACGGTGATCTGGAGAGTATCGGTGACTCCGTAGCCGATCAGCACGAGGTGGGGAGTTGCCATCGCGATGGGTGAAGGCTGTTTCTCCGGTGCTGCGCTGTCAAGCGTCTGCGTAGCCATTACCGAACAAATGGCGCTGGGAAAGAAAAGGTGACGCGCATGGCAGGAACTTCGAAAGAACGCTGCTACGCGCTTTGATTGAGCGCTTCCTCGACGGCCCGGGCGATGATGCCGTGGCCGCGCGCGTTGAAATGGAACGGGTCGGCCATCACGTCATCCCGCTCGATGCCGGAAAACAACTCCATGCCGTCCACCCAGCGAAAGTGATGCGCCCGCGCCGCTTCGCGCATGTCGGCGAAGAAGCGCTTGCGCTCGGCTGGGGCCTTGCCGCGGTTGGCTGCCTCGCTCATGCCTGGGTAGCCGAACAGCACGACCTCCACGTCTTCCAGGCGAGAGAGCGCGCGAAACGCATCCTGGTAGTTGGCGGTGACGGTCTGGCGAGAGGCGTACGGCATTCTTCCCACCAGCCGCGGGATCGTCTTCGGCGCCAGCCGGTTCAGGGTGTCGCGCCCCTGGCCCCTCCCCTTCGTGCCCGAATCGAAGCCATCCTCCAGCTTTTTGTACCAGCGGCCCGCGCGCTTGCCGAAGAGCCGCTCCACCCGCAGCCATACGAATCCGGCCACGAAGGGGAACGACGCCAGGAGCAGGACAGCGCCACCGGCCTGTGCCCCCCTCGCCTTGCGTTCGCAGTAGCCCCCGCCGTTCGGCGATACCGGGGAGAATGCTGCCGATTCGATGGTCACGGTTGTGCCGGGGGATGCCTCGAGTGACTGGCGCAGCAACTCGGGCCAGGGTGCGCCGTCGGTGTGCCGCCCCGCCGAGTCGCTATCGCCAAGGACGAGGATCTTCATCGCCACGAGTATAGGTGCGCCGCGCGCCGTTGCTCACTCGCGCGCCGCTCCGTATGAATAGATGTATGCGCATCGGCCTGATCTCTGATACCCACATCCCGGAAGCTCGCCACGAACTCTGGCCCCAGGTGTTCGATGCCTTCCGCGGCGTCGACTGCATCCTCCACGCGGGCGACATTCACGATTTGGTCGTCATCGACCAGCTGCACGACATCGCCCCCACGTGGGCGGCGCGCGGCAACGGCGAAGAAGGCTCCGGCGGACGTCCCGTCCAGCCCGACCACCACCGCCTGCGCGAATCCTGGCTGTTGGATATGGAAGGACTGAAGGTTGGGCTCGTGCACGACGTGCCTATCCCTCAGTACCCGCCGAACCTCACGCTCGAACGGGCGCTGGTGCGCTACTTCGGGACGACGGAACTCGATGTCCTGATCTATGGAGATACGCACGTCGAAGCCATCGACACGGTCGACGGCGTCCTTTGCGTGAACCCCGGCTCTCCCACCTATCCGCGCAACCTGGATACCCAGCTCGGGACCATCGGGTTCCTCGAGATCAGCGGCGGGCAGGCCGAAGCCACCATCTGGCAGCTGACTGAGACGGGTATCGAACCATTCAACTGGAGCAAGTGGCGCCGCCCCTGGTAGTAGGGTCCGCGCGAGGGTTGCCCGGGCCGCTACACTCGTCGGTGTGAGCAGGCTCCTCATTGCGGCAGCGGCGCTCGTCGCCATCGGGCTCGGCGTCGGGGCATGGTTCATCCTGGGCTCGGATGATGACGGGGAGGAAGCACCGTCGGCTGTCCTCTATTTCTACAAACCGGAACAGGACAAGGACGCCTCGGGGAACGTGCTTTGCAGCGCGAAGGGACTCGTCGCCGTCGAACGAGATGTGCCGCTGCTCCCCGCGAACATCTCGACGGCTATTGCGCTCCTGCTCAAAGGCGAACTGACCGCCGCCGAGCGAGCCGCGGGAATCACCACGGAGTTCCCGCTGCCGGGCGTGGCGCTTCGCGATTCCCGGCTGGACGGTGGCAGGCTGACGCTCACGTTCGCCGATCCGGAGAACCGGACTTCGGGCGGATCGTGCCGGGTGGCGGTGTTGTGGGCGCAGATCGAGGCGACGGCGAAGCAGTTCCCTGGCGTGACCGAGGTGCGCTTCTCGCCGGAGGAGTTGTTCCAGCCTTAGGAACGGAATCGCCGCCGCGTTAGTCGACGGCCTGGCTCTTCACCAGGATCACCGGGAGTTGCGCCTTCTCCACCATGCCAAGGGCGGTGCTGCCGGCGACCAGGTGGCGCCGGGCGCTGTGCCCATGCGTCGCCGACGCGATTGCGTCCGCGTCCAACGCTTTCGCGGTTTGCACGATCACGGTATCGACCTTCGAGCCGGCCGGCACGACCTGGAGGTTCACCGCGGCTTCGACACCTTCCGGGAGCCGCTTCAGGAGCGCCTCCAGCCCCGGGAGAGAACGCGCCTTCGCCTCGGCTTCGGTCTCCTGCGCCTTCATCACCACGACCTCGAGCACCGTCACCTTCGTCTTCCCCGGGACGAGCACGTTTGCGAGCCCGCCGAAGATACTGCGCGAGTCGGGCGAACCGTCCGAGGTAATGACGATGTGGTAGGGCCCGTCGCCGTCGCGCGCCGCGTGCGACCCGGCGAGGGTGAGCACCGGCAGGTCTGCCCTGGAGATGACACCGAGCGCGACGCTGCCGAAGAGCGCGTGGCGGATGGCTCCGGCGCCGCGCGAAGAGACCGCGACGATCGCCGCGGCCTGCTGGTCGGCGGCCAGGTGGATGGCGTCGGCGATCTCTTTGCCCCACTCGCGCTCGGGGACGATCACGGTCCCCTCGAGCCCTTCCCGGGCGAGCGTCTTCTTCAAGTCGACCGCCCAGTCGGCCTTCACCTTCGCGACAGCGTCCTCGAGTTTCGGCGTCACTTCGCGGCTGGCGTCCACCCGCGGGTCGAGCACGCGCGCGAAGACGATTTCGGCGCCGAGCGCCCGGGCGAACCGGCCCGCGTGGGGCAGGATCGCGAGCGAACCCAGGGAGCCGTCGGTGCAAACAAGGATCTTCATGTCACTCATTGTCCATATCGGCTGGTCAGCCGCCATGTCCGATAGTACGGGGGCTGCCGCCGCTACGGCCAAAAATGCGCGGCTCTCCCGTCCCTTCGAGACCAGTCTGACGCCGTTGTATGGCGACTACGTTACGCGGATACGGCTCCCCTGTCGCCCGGCGGGGGGGCGCCGGGGCGGCGCTACTGGAACTTCTCCCAGTTCGGGAGGTAGATCTTCGAACCCTCGCCGCCGGCCGTGAAGAACTCCTCGCCAAGCACGAACGCATACATCAGCGAGGCGATCTTCCAGCGCCCGTCGATGAACTCGAACTGCGGCACCCAGACCAGCCGCTGGAAGCCGGTGTCCGGGCACTTGTATTGGGGCAGGCACTTCGAGATGACCGTGATCACCGCGGTGTGCTTCGTCGCGTCGATCGCGAACCCCCGGAACGCCCCGGGGCCGAACTCGTCCGCCCGGGCGGTGTCGAGCGCCGCCTGGTAGCTCTTCAGGTTCTCCACGATCTTCTCGACGCTCGTGAAATTTCCCTCGGACCGCCACGTGCTCGTCGCCACCCCCCGGATGACTTCGCCAACGGCCTTGCAGCCGGTGACCGCACCGATGCCGCCCGCAACGTCGATTTCCCTGCAGGTGTAGTCCGCGACCTTGAAGCGCGCGATCCGCGGGTCGACGGTCCCCGCGTTGATTTCCTTGTTGAACTGGGCGAGCGCTGCCCGGAACCCCGCGGACGTGTTCGCCTCTGGCGTCGGTGTCAGCGTGCCGGCGGGTGCCGGAGGAGTCGGTGTCGCGGTGCTCGGCGCGGGCGTCGGGGTCGTCTCGGTCCCGTGCGGGGTTGGGGTCAGCGTGGTTGTCGGCGTGCTCCCGCCGTCGTCGTCATCGTCGTCGCCGCAGGCCGCGGCCACGGCCGCGAGGCCGGCGACCATCAGGGCGGCGAAGAGAATCCGCGAAAATCGGAAGGTCATGGTCGCTCCTGGCTGCACAGGGGTGGCCCCAGCGTAACCCGCGGCCATCCGGCAAGCGCGTGACGCGCGCCACAGATTCGTCCAGTCTCAGGTCGCGGAAGGTTCGACGGTGTTGGCTTTCCGGGCTCTTCGTAGCCACTTTCGCCAGCCGACTTCGCGCCCGCCCCCGGGGATGTCTCGCCGTTCGAACGCCCAGGTGGCCAGGGCAACCAGCCCGATGCACACCCCCAGCAGCACCAGCGTGCGCCATACCTCGAAGTCCCCGACCAGCGCCTTCGAGGCATCGGACCAGTAGAACGGCGTAATCTTCCGCACGCCGGAGAGCGCGTCGACCAGTGCGCCCACGGTGTAGACGACGTAGGCCAGCACGGCTAGCGCGGTCGCCGCCGCGACGGCCGTCGCCCTTGTGGGCAGCGCCGCGCCGAGCAGCATCGCCAGCGCGGCGAACAGGTAGAGCAGAGGGAGCGTGACGATCGTGGCGGCAAGGGTCCGCCACGGGCTGATGTCCATGTCCACGAAGAGCTGGCCCAGGTAGATCCCGGGCAGCCCCGCGAGCAGCGCCACGCTGACTGCCGCGCCGATGCCCAGCGCCTTTTCCACGATCACCCGCCGCCGGCGGA
>CALMIW010000687.1 GCA_937864275.1 uncultured Dehalococcoidia bacterium | reverse complement strand
CAACGTGGGTACCGTGAAGTCGCGCATCCACCGGGGGCGGGAACGCCTCCGCGCCCTCCTGCTCGAACGCCCGGAACTTTTTGGCCGTCACGGACGTTCGGATGAGTGAAAGCACCTGCACATGCGGATATTGAACATCCTTCAGCGACACTCCCGTTTTGGGGAAAACGTCGATGCCTTCGTCGACGGCGAGTTGGCGCCTGCCGACGCCCGCCGCTTCGAGGCGCACCTCCTGGGCTGCGAGGAATGCAGCGCGGCCGTCGCTGCGGCCCAGGATCTCAAGACGATGGTTGCCGCGCTGCCCGAGTCGCCGGCCCCGCGCTCGTTCCGCCTCACTCCCGAGATGGTCGCCGCCGCTCCGCCTGCCGTCGTCCAGCGGCGTGCTCCTGCCTATGTCGGTCTCGTCCGCGCGGGCGCGGCCCTCTCCGTCGCCGCCTTCGCGACGGTCCTTGCGGCCGGCCTCGTGCGCTCCGGCGGCGACTCTGACAGTGCCGCCTTCCGCGAGCTCTCGACGAACACCGCGCTGCAGGACACGGCTTCGGGAGCGGCCCCCGAGGCACCATCCGACAAGGCTGCGGAGCCCACGCCGCAACTCGCTCCAGCGTCTAACGGCGGCGTTTCCGTCAGTTGGATGGCGACCGCCACGGCCGCTTCCTCCCAGCCGCTGGCCCCCTCCGCCATCGCCGCCACTCCCGCCGCGAGCGGCGACACCGCGTCGCGCGCCGCCGAAGACAGCGGTGACGACGATGGCGCCGAGTCTGCCGTCGGGTACTCCATTGAGGACGCGACCACCGAAGACGAAGGGCCTGGCACTGCCACCGTGGCACTCGGTTTGTTCGCGGCCGCCATGCTCCTGCTCCTCGGGGCGGTCGAAGTCACCCGGCGCACCCGCCGGGCGTAGAATCCCCACAGCGTCACGCTCAGGAGCCGTCGTATGGATAGGGGAATCATCGTCTCTGGCGAGGGCGAGGTCCGGGCCACGCCCGACGTCCTCGCGGTCACCCTGGAAGTCGAGACACGCGCGGGCACCGTCGCCGAAGCCCGCGCGATGAACACCGAAGCCGCCGCGAAGCTCATCGCCGTGCTCAAGGCCGGCGGCATCGCTGAACGCGACATCCAGACCCGGAACATCTCCGTCAACGCGGAGTACGACCGGCCCGATCGTGGTGCTCCCAGCGTCGCCGGCTACGTCGTGAGCAACAGCATCCGCGTCAGCCTTCGAGACCTCGAAAAAGCCGGCGGGACCATCGACGACCCACTTGCCGCCGCGGGCGACGCCGCGCGGCTGGGCGGCATCCGCTTCGATTTCTCCAAACCGGCACCGCTCTACGTCGAAGCGCGCATCCGCGCCTGCCGCGATGCCCGCGAGAAGGCCCAGGCGCTGGCGGCCGGGATGGGAGTGAAGCTCGGCAAGCTCATCAGCGTCGTCGAGGGAGCGCCCGATTCCGGCCCACAGCCGCGCATGGCCATGTTCGCCGCGCGGGTGAAAGAGAGCATGCCGATCGAAGCCGGTGAGAGCTCCATCTCGGCTTCCGTCACCGCCCGGTACGCCATCAAGGAGTGAAAACGCCCGGTTAAGTGGGTGACTTTACCCCCGTCTGGCCGCCGCCGAAGCTAGCGGAGTGAGACGCTTCGTCCTGGCGGCCTGCCTCCCGCTGTTCGCCCTGGGCATCGTGGCCGGAGCCGCCTTCGTGGTGCTCCGGGATCGATCCGATTCCTCACCCGAACGCACGCGGGCCTCGACGGGCGCCGATGACGGCCCCGGCGGTTCGCCGCGCCTCGCCCCGGAGAGCAACGTCTGCCAGGGCATCCTCCACGTCCCCGAGCCTGGCAGCCCCCGTACCTTCCCCGCCGAGTACACCCAGCGCCGCGAAGCCAGGGGCTTCATCATCGTCGCCAACCACGACGTCGACCCGGCGGCGCTCGATGAGGCCGCCGCAACCGTCGAACGCGTCTTCCGCAACAACGACCTCGCACGCGGGCTGGTCGAAGAAGGCGCATACGTCGTCGTCGCCGATGAGAGCCAGGGCGTGCTCGACCTGCCGGAATTCCGCTGCCTCGATTCGGAGCGCAACCAGGACTTCTTCAGTCACGTCTGTGGCGTCGCCGATAGGGCCGACTACCCCGTCGTCACCGTCAACGAACTCGACCTCCTGGGAGACCGCGAAGGCCCCTGCGACGGGCTCAACATCCTCTACCACGAACTCGGGCACCTGGTTCAGGGCTGGACGCTCGGCCCCGCCGACTACTTCGATGTCCGGCAGTTCTACCAGGACGCGATCAGCGCGGGGAAATACCGTCGCGCCTACGCGGCCACGAACGCCAACGAGTACTTCGCCGAGGCCACGCAGGCGTACTTCCTCAGACTCGAAGGGCCTGGCAGGCGAGACCGCGAATGGCTCGAACTCTACGACCCCCAGATCTACGGGCTGCTGGAACGGGTCTACGGCGAATAGCCGCGTCCGCTAGCCCTTCGCCTGGATCACCGCGTAACGCTGGAACGCCTGTTGCAGGTGGTCCAGGAATTCGGCGTAACGCCCTCGCATGGCGACGGCGTATTCGTTCATGGGGAATCGCCGGCGTTCGTAGCCCTTGTTCGGCGCCACGTCCGACATCGTCTTCGCAACTGCGAGGTAGAGCGGGCGGACAGTCAGTTCGCCCTGCGCGAACTCCGTGTTGTGTCTCGTCGCCCGGCACTCGAAGAAGCCGATGAGCTCGACCCGTGCGAGGGTTGCCCCCACCCAATCCTTTGCCGCTCGTTTGATGAACGCTTCGGGGGCATCGCCGCCCGTCTCCCCTTCCAGCATGCCCCAGCGGTTTCCGCCCGCCTCGCGCACGCCGTAGCCCTTGTCGCCCATCACCAGGAGCGAGTAGGCGTAGTGGACAGGCGCGTTCTCTGGAAGCTCCTGTACATCGACCCAGCGCGCACGCCAGTCGTCGGCGATGTTCAACTCTTTGACGCCCGGCCAACGCGGCTCGTAGGCGGCCAAGGCTCCGAGATCCACCATAGGTCACGTTCTCCGTCGGAAGAATGGTTTCGCCACCACGGTCGCGGCCTGGGCGCCGATGACGACGGCCTGGCCGGGGAACGCGTGGCGAACGTCGATGATGCCAAGGCCAATCGTCGCGTTCAATCCGGGTGATCGCACCGAGGAACGAAGGTCGCCGATCGCCGCGCCGTCCAGGGTGATCGGCGTTCCCGCTGGCGCCGGGTCCCCCTCGAGGAGCAGCCCTGCGAGGATTCGTCCGTCGCGCCCGCCCGGGACGTCCAGGAGTGCGTCGAGATCCGCTTCCGCTGGCGACAGACCCGGCTCCAGGTCTGGGGCGAACGCCGGGATGCACGCCTCGATGCGGGCGATCTCCGTCGCCTGGAGCCCTGCCAGCGGGATTCCCCCAGCCTTCAGCGTCTCCAGAATGTGCTGCGCGACGGCCGGTGCGAGCATGAACTCGAACCCGTCCTCGCCCGTGTCGCTGGTCCTGGTCGCCAGCGCGCGAAACCCGTGGAACTCGAACGTCACGCAGTGCAGCGTCTGCAGTCTCGCCGGGAGCGCCTCCGAGAGGTGGTCGTTCGCCGCCTGCGCCGCCGCCGGGCCTGCCAGCCCGATCAGGCAGGTGCTCTCCGTGCGGTCG
>CALMIW010000686.1 GCA_937864275.1 uncultured Dehalococcoidia bacterium | reverse complement strand
ACGATGTCGCCAGGGGCCAGGGCCTCATAGCTCCTGGGCTTGCGGGTGGCGGACGGGCGCTTCCACTGCCGCCTGCGAGCGGAGGTGCGTCTGAGCGGCTCTTTCAGTTGGCGAGTGCGTTTCAGATACGCGAGGATGCGCCCCACGCGTGAGGCGGAAAGCTTCAGCCCTTCGCGGAGCAGGAGCACGGCCAGCTTCAGCTTGCCCCAGAAGGGGTAGCGTTCGCGCAGGCGGCGGACAGCGAGGACCTCGGCCTGCGTCCATGATGGGCGGCGGCAGCGGCGTGGCCGGGAGGACTGGTCCTCGAGCGAGCGGAAGTCCTTCGGGTTGTAGCGCTTCGCCCAGCGATAGAACGTGGAACGGCCAATGCCGAAGTGGCGGCAGGTGAGGCTCACGTTCTCGCCATGGTCGCGATGCCAGTCGAACCACTTGAGGCGCCTCTTCGCTTCAGGAGAGAGGTCCTGGAGGTGGAGCTTGCTGAGCTTGCGCTGGACGCCGTTGAGGACCGTCAGATGCTGCATCTGGTTCTCCTTGGCGAGCTGGGACGACACGACGGTGAGCTTGATAGAGTGGAGCAGGGAGGGCCTCCGGGACGGGCGTGGATTAGACACCAGCATCCTAACGGAGCCTCCCCTTTCGACTGTTTCTCACCACTCCCTGCGCCATCTGACCCTCCGTATCCCCTATACGGTATCCAACTGTCTATACAGTTACCCGACTGTCTCGCAGGTTTCTGAACTTGATCATGTGTTGGAAATGTTCAAGATGCCAGTCACAGCACTTCGCCGGTGACGCTGTGTGCTTTGCGCGTGGGCGAGGAACCCGGCGGAGGAGAGCATACGTCCGGGCCGCCCCTCCAGTCCTTCCACGCCGCTGGCCGGACTACCTTCCGGCGAAGCGGGCTTCGCGCTTCTCGACGAAGGCACGCGGCCCCTCGCGCGCATCCTCCGTGGTTTGCGCGATGGTCATGGCGAGCTGGGCAAGATGGAGCCCGGCCTCCAGCGTGGTGTCGGCGGACCGGTAGGCGAGGCTCTTCGCCAATTGGATGGCGACGGCCGGGCCCTTCGCATACTCCCGTGCGAGGGCGAGGGTTTCCTGCATAAGATCGTCCGCGGGGACGACACGCGAGACATAGCCTGCCGCGAGAGCTTCGTCCGCCGACATGAACCGGCCGCTCCAGATGAGGTCCAGCGCCTTCGCCATACCGACGATGCGGGGGAGATAGTAGCAGCCACCGTCGCCCGGGATGATGCCGACCTTGACGTACGACATCGCGAAGCGCGCGTTATTGGACGCAATCCGGATGTCGGCCATGCTCGCCATGTCCATGCCCGCGCCAACGGCCGGCCCGTTCACGGCGGCAATGTACGGCTTGTCGAGGGCGGCGGACGCCGCGGCGGCCAGGGCCACGCGGTGGACAGTCTCCTTCAAGTGGTTTCGGCGCGTAATCGGCGTCGAGTCTTCGCTTCGCTTCTCCCCCATGGCGCGGACATCGCCGCCGACGCAGAAGGCTCGTCCCGTGCCTGTAACCAACACAACCCGGACATCCTGGTCTCGTTGAGCACGGTCAAGCGCCAACTCCCAATTGCCCAGGAGATCGTCGTTGAAGGCGTTGAGCGCTTCCGGGCGGTTCAGCGTGATCGTCGCGACGTGGTCTCGCACCTCGTAAAGAAGAGTCGGCTGGGTTTGCTGTGACGGTTCCATCGGCTTGTCCTGAAATCCTTTCGCGGTTGGCTGCGGACTGGGGCACGGGCCACGGCCAGCACATCAGTACTTGATGCTCGTCCCCCTAAGGACGGCGGCGAGGTTGCCGTCGCCGTCCCGGAATTCGACCTCGCGGGTGATAACAAGCATGGTGCCCATGCTCCCCTGCCGTTCCTGGATGTCGCTAATCTTCCCCGTGGCGAAGAGGACATCGCCGCCGCAAATGTCGGCGTGGTACTCGATCTCCGTGCCACCGTTGAGACCGCGCGTGAAGCCTGGAGTTGGGACTTCTGGCGCAAACGAGCGGTTCTCCGGGTTGGTGGGCGACCATGGCCATGTCCCGAGGTACCCAGGGGCGGCGGCGATGTCGCGGTATCCCGCGGCGCGTGCGGCGCCAGGGTCGAAGTAGATAGGGTCGGTGTGGCCGACGGCGCGGGCGAACGCGCGGCAGACCGCATGGCTGACTTCGAGCCGGAATGGACCGTACGGCCGCCCGATGAGGGCGCGCATTTCGTCCGTGATCGATGACGAATCGGATGACACAGTTGTTTCTCCTATCTCGGCATTCCCAGCCCACGACCAGCGATAATCCCACGCTGCACTTCGCTGGTGCCGCCGGCGATCGTCGCGCTGACGCTTGTCATGTAGGCGTTGGTCAACCGGCCGCCCGCGAGGGCGTGGGCGCTGCCAGGGAGCAACTGACCGGACATGCCAAGATAGGACACGGCGAATCGAGCCACGCGTTGGACCAGTTCGCTCCCGTACAGCTTCGAAACCGACGCTTCGTAGTTCGGGACTTTGCCCGTGTCCTGCAGCGTCGCCACCCGGTAGGCGAGCAAGCGGCCAATCTCTACGTCGATCACGCGGTCGGCGGCAGCGCACCGGGACGCGGCGTCGCTGGCCTTCGCGGCACCCACGGGAGAGCGCTTGAGCGCGAGCGTGTCATTGAGCAGCCGGTGTGCGTCGGCGGCGCGGTGGATGCCGGAACGTTCGAAATCGAGCGTGGTCGTTGCGACGTACCACCCGCGGTTCGGTTCGCCGATGACGTTCTCGT
This sequence comes from uncultured Dehalococcoidia bacterium, assembly GCA_937864275.1. Classification (GTDB taxonomy): domain Bacteria; phylum Chloroflexota; class Dehalococcoidia; order Tepidiformales; family Tepidiformaceae; genus Amarobacter. Next base: position 1,011 of record CALMIW010000686.1, on the reverse strand, counting down.
GCTTGACGCGCACGTTATCGAAGAACACCTGGTTGAACCCATGCATCCCGGCCATGTTGATAAGAGGCTGGACCTGGATCCCGGGGGTGTTCGCTTCCAGGAGGAAGAACGTGATGCCGCGGTGCTTTGGCGCCTCCGGGTCGGTCCGCGCGAGCAACATCATCCAATCGGCGTGCTGCGCGCCAGAGGTCCAGATCTTGGTCCCGTTGACCACCCATTCGTCCCCGTCCCGGACGGCGCGCGTCTGAAGCGAGGCGAGATCCGAGCCGGCGTTGGGTTCGCTGAACCCCTGGCAATACACCCGGTCGCCGGCAGCGATGGCGGGGAGCTGTTCCCGCTTCTGGCGGTCGTTCCCGTGCACGATGACGGTTGAGCCAGCCATCCGCACGGCCATCTGTGATGGGCCGAGCGGCGCCCGCCGGTAGGTCATCTCTTCCATATAGATTGCCTGGTCCGTGAACGAGAGGGAGAGGCCGCCATACTCCTTCGGCCAGGCTGCGGTTAGCCAGCCACGCTTGCCCAGTTTGCGGTTGAACGACCTCGCGAACTCCCAGGCTCCCGTGCCGTCGTCCTCGAAGGCGTCCGCCTCCCGATCGCCCGGGAGTTCGGCGTCCAGGAAGTGGCGCACTTCCGTGCGCCACTCTTGTTGTGTGGAGGAAAGCGAAAAGTTCAACGTGCATGTTCTCCGTTTGGCGCGGGCGGCGGCGAGGCGGGCTCCGCTGTTTCGGATGCAAGGCCCGCAGGATCGCTGAGGCGTTCCCCGGCGATGCGGAAATGGTGGCGAATCTTATCGCGAAAATCCGGGTCGATGGCAGTGAGGGCATCGCGTTGCAAGTACATCTCCAGTGCAACGGGATCCCGTGGGCGTTGGAGAATCGGCGTGTCCCCGATGACTTCATTCCCCCAGAGCTCGGCGAACTGTTCGTCGCCGACACCGAGCAGCTCCTGAAGTACCTCCCGGTTGTGTTCCCCGAGCCGTGGAGCCGGCCTGGACACCCCGGCGTCCATCCC
>CALMIW010000685.1 GCA_937864275.1 uncultured Dehalococcoidia bacterium | reverse complement strand
GCACTGCTGGAGACGTTCGTCTTCATGGAGTTGCGGAAGCAACTGGAGTGGAGCGACACGCTGGCGCACCTGTACTACTTCCGGACCGCCTCGGGCACGGAAGTGGACATCATCATCGAATCCTCGGACGGGCGCGTTGTCGCGCTCGAGGTGAAGTCCTCGACAGGCGTCGACACGCGCGACCTGCGGGGGCTCCAGCTCCTGCGCGACCAGCTTGGCGACCGCTTCATCCGCGGGATCCTGCTCTACACGGGCGAGCACACACTGCCCTTCGGCGACCGTATCTGGGCGATGCCGATCGATGGCCTCTGGCGCTGGGGAGCGACGCCGACGCGGGAGTAGCCCGCCTCGCCGGTTGCGATCCACGGCAGCTGCACGGGGAGCAATCCCTCACCTGGTGGTGAATTTGCGCGCCTTCCGTGGTGAATCTGCACAGACTTGTTGGTAGATTTGCATGCGCCTCACGGCGATATTGCAGGCAGTCCGCGGCCAGGTCGCACCCCTCGCCGTGGCCCGAGCGCGGCCCCCGGCGGCACTGAGAGCAGCGCGCTCCGGCGCGCGTATACTCCCGCCCCACCACACCCAGGGGTTTGCTCCGTGTCTCACGCCGCAATCGACCAGTCCGCCATGCTCGGCGGGCTGCGCTTCCATTACCGCGAATGGCCGAACCCGGGCGCCCAGGCGCTCGTCCTGCTCCACGGCTTCACCGGACACGCACGCTCGTGGGAGAGCTTCGCCACGGCGATGCAGGAGAAGTACCACGTCTACGCGCTCGACCAGCGCGGCCACGGCGATTCGGCCTGGACCGACGACTACTCGGCCGACGCCATGGTGGAAGACGCCCATCGCTTCGTGACGGCGCTCGGCCTGAAGCAGTTCGTCCTCCTCGGCCTCTCGATGGGCGGACGCAACGCCTACCAGTTCGCGGCGACCCACCCCGAGGAAGTCGAGCGGCTGGTCATCGTCGACATCGGCCCGGCGATCGCGGCGACGGGCGCGACGCGGATCACCAGCGGCGTGCGCGCGAACGACGTGTTCGCATCGCCCGAAGAAGCGGTGGCCGCGGGCCGGGCCGGGAACCCGCGCGCCGACGAGGCCGAGCTCCAGCACAGAACGCGGAACAACCTGATGCTGCAGGAAGACGGGACCTGGACATTCCGCTACGACAAGGCGCTGCGAACGAACAACCTCCCGCGGCCGGATGCCGGCGACGCCTGGGCGATGCTCCCGAAGATCAAGGCGCCGACACTCCTCATTCGCGGCGACCTGAGCGACGTGCTGGCGCCGGAAGTGGCCGACCGCATGCTCAAGGAGATCCCGGACTGCAAGTTCGCGCTCGTCGCCGGTTCGGGCCATTCGATCCCGCTGGAAAGCCCGAAGGGCTTCCTCGAAGCCGTGCGTACCTTCCTTTAGCGATCCTGGTCATCCGTCGATGCCTGCTTCTTCAGCCATCCTTTCGGTGAGGAAGCCCGCCGGGTCGGCGCAGAACGCCCGCCAGAGCGTGAAGTGCTCCGTGTCTTCCAGCCGGGTGGCCTGGAAACCGGCCTTCGTGAGCTGGAGGAGCCGTGCGTTCGGGTAGGCCATCAGCATCGGCGAGTGCGTTGCCATGATGACCTGGCAGACACCCGAACGGTCCATGCGCCGGAGGATCTTGAGGAACTCGATTTGCCGCGTCGGCGACAGCGCCGACTCGGGCTCGTCAAGGATGAAGATGCCCTGGCTATCGCAGCGTTCTTCGAAGAACCGCAGGAACCCCTCGCCGTGGGAGTGGGAAAGGAAGTCGGGCGGCGGGCCTCCATAGAGGAGCGCCATCTGGTCGAGATAGCGGGCGACGGAAAAGAAACTCTCGGCGCGGAAGAACCACCCCCGGGTGACCTTCGGAAGCCAGCTCGCGCGCAGCGCCCCGGCGAGGCTGCCGCCCATCACTTCCAACGCGCCCGAGTGGTCGACCGGCGCGTAGCCTTTGCCCCCTCCGGCATCGTCGTAGCCGGCGAACGAGGCGATACCCTCGAGGATGGTCGACTTGCCGGTGCCGTTTTCGCCGACGATGACGGTGATTGCCGAGTCAAAGGTCAGGTCGAGCCCGTCGCGCAATAGGGGCAGGTTGAACGGGTATCGATCCCGCCGAGCGATAAGCTCTTCATCGAGCCAGACGCGACGGAGGTATGGAGCCGGGAGCCGAATCGGGCGCTGTCTTCGGGCCATCACGTGCCGCCATGGTGGGCTGTACCGCAGTGTACCGGGCGGGCAAGCCGGCGTACGCCGCGCCTGTCACACTCTCCCGGAAACGAGCACCGGCGCCCAGGACGCGCGGGCGGCGGTATCGAAGCCGAGCCATTCGGCCAACACCTCGTCGTTGTGTTCGCCTTTCCATGGCGCGGGGCGCCGCAGACCGCTTTCGGCAGCGGAGAAGCGGTAGGGCGACTGGCCGACCGGGCGAGTCCCGCCGGCACGGTCATCGACCTCGACGATGGCGCCGCGATGGCGCGCCGTCGGCTGGTCGCGGATGTCCTCGCTGCGGCGGACGTCGCCCCAGGCGATGTTCAGCCGGTCGAGTTGGGCCGTCAGGGGTAGTCGCTCTTTTCGGCGACTCCCGCGCCGGCGGGCGAAGGG
>CALMIW010000684.1 GCA_937864275.1 uncultured Dehalococcoidia bacterium | reverse complement strand
TGATCAGACGCGTCGCTGGAGCAACCGGCTCCCCGTCGCCCATGTCCACGAACGGCGTCGCCATCAACGGGTTGTAATCGAATCGGGCCGCTGTGGCTGTTCCGACGGAGTGGTCGTTGAAGGCAGTCCGAAAGGCTGCGGGTGTCGTGGTGAGCCTAGAGGCGATCGTCTCTATGTTCCTCCGCGGATAGAGCTTCAGCACCTCAGCGAAGTTTGGCTGATCCAGCCAGCCAGGCTTATATGCTCCACCGTTCTGGAAGGCACCCACTTGGAGGAAGAACGTCGCGCCGATCGCCTCGCGGAACGGAACTCCGTCGAGCATGGCCGCCAGCGAGTCCTCTGTGATCACTCGGGTCTCGACATCGGGCAGGCCCTCGACCATCCAGGCGTGGGAGCGAGCAAGTTCCTCGAACATCGACTCCTGGTAGGGGAACTGCTCGTACGTGACCCGAGTCATCAGTCTGACGAGGAAGTCCTCGGACCCCACATCGGCATCGTCGATGTCCATCGCGATCTGGAACTTGTGCATCAGCTTCCGCAGCGCCTCCTCATCGACGACCTTCGAGCGATACTCATTGCCGTAGAGAAGCGAATCTCGCGCGGCCGCAGCCAATCCCCACGGCGGCATCCGATGTTTCACAGCATCTGGATACGGCGGTTCGCCGAGCGATGCCGAGGCTTGCGCGATCGCCGGGATCAGCTCGCTGGGTTTGAAGGCGCGGCACGCTTGAGTGAATGCCGAGTAGGACAAGCTCGGATCGCGCGAGAAGCTCATAGACGCCCGTGTCCTTCGGATCGCCGTTGTCTCAACGTTGAGCGAATCCTCCGCGTGAGAGTGACGCTCAACATGGTGTTACGGGCGGCCGCAAGGTCGGTTGGCGCAGTCACGACGCATCCGGGAGGAGCACATCTTCGATGACACCGGAGCTTGCAGATGTACGTACACGCAGCGTGGGCACGTACCTTGCGCGGTAGTCTTCACCGTCGATGGGGTCGGAGTCGTCCCATTCATGGACTACTACGCGCAGGGTGTTGGTCAATCGCCCGATGAGAAGCGCAAGTGGGAACGGGCACCGCAGCAGGAGGTGCACCTCGGCGTTGGCGTTGTCGTTCGACAGGGCACGGATGTGCGCGGCGACGTCGGCAGCGATCAGGCCTGCATCAGCGGGGTCGAGGAGCGTGCCGCTCGCACCTGTGAGATGACGCCAGGCCGCAAGAAACGGCCTATGGTCTTCGATATAGCGGGTGAAGGCGGTGTCACTGCGTTGGGGCAGGAGATCGACATACACGGCTACGGAGGGGCGGCCGGTCGTGATGGCAGATGGGTCGCCGCCTTGATCTGCGATCTGTACTTGCGGCTGTTCGATGAACCGCGCTTCGCCATCGCTCGCCCAGGTGGCGCCCTGTTGGTCGATCACGTCCATGTGCCCGATTCGAGACGAAGGCAAAGCCGCCCCGATTGCGAAGGCCACGGAGAGATGAGCCCCTCCAGCGACACGCAGGCGATGTGCCCCGGAACGGGTCACGGCATCGGGGAGGAGGCCAATGGTGTCCTTGAGATCTCGGAGCCCCTCGGTGCTCGGAAGCCGTTCGTGATCGGAGGGCCTGAGCCGGATGTCCAGTTCGTCACCGGTTCGGTCATAGACCTGTGGCGTGTTCCTGGTCTGGAGGCTCAGGCGGAACGTCGGGTCGGTTGCCTCGATTCGCTTGCGAAGAGACGCGATCCGGTGCCAGACCAAACCGCGGATCAATGCCAGCAGACCATCGCGCTCGGCGGATCGCTGATCTACACCGCTCAAGGTGCCGGGACGAATCTCTAGGAGCCGGTCAGGAGCGTCGTAATCTGTTCCGCCGTCCTCTGTCTTCACCGAGTTGACGATGCCGAGCGCAAACACTTCGTGGTCGCGGTGTAGTTCAAGGAGTTGAGGTGCTTCCAGCGTCTTCACGACTCTGCTGTTCACCACGTCCGGCGTCGTCACAAGAACGCCGCCGGAGATGCCGCCCGCTATCGCTTGCTTGAGTCGGGCCTCGGTGTCGCCTGGCGGCAGATCGTCTCGGTCCCGCCAGACAGGGATGCCGGCAGCCCGCAGGAGCCAGGCGAGCTCCCCAGCAACACCAGTACCGTCCTTCTGTCGGTACGAGATGAAGACAGGGTCTGCTGGGTCAGGGGCGGCGGAATCGGATGTCATGGCGTCTCCTTGTGTTCATCAGCTACGAAGGCGGCGTGCCTCACCGCATCACTGGCGTACGGGCTGTTTACGGCAGGCGCCGTAGGAAGCCTCTCGGGTACCACTGCCACGATGCGGTCCCGTTCTACGAGCCAAGTTGCAACGACCACGCGTGCCGATGAATCGAATCCAGCGATGATCGCGGCGAACTTGTCGAACCCCAGTTCGGGGTCGTGCAGATGGCGCATGTAGGAGTGGAGATCAACCTCGCTCGGGGAGAGTCCTCCGGTCGGGTGGGTGTGCCATTCGCCTATCCACTGGCTACGGTCCTCCGACCAGGCGGAGTCCGCGAGACGCCGGGCATGGTCGAGGTCGCGCATGAAGGTGCGTTCGCCGCGGGTGGCTTTGGGTCCAGGTCCGCCGGCGTGTCGGATGACGATCCCATCAGTCGCGTCGTCCCCGAGCAAGATGCCGCCAGTTTCGAGTCCGTCGACGGACCGCAACGCCTCGCGCGCGATTGCGCTGAGTGCGACGTCAGTGATCGTCACCGGAGTCACCTCTCGCCGCGCTGTCATCCTGGCGAGCAGGTCGGACACGATGCGCGAGGTCTGGGGATGGACGACCACCGAACATCGCCGGCTTGGCTGAGGTCGAACGGGGCTGCGAGGTCACCCGTTGGTCGAAGACCGATGATGGCGTGTTCGCCGGGAACCTGCTGGGTGTGGTCGCCGTGAAGCGATTCCAGCAGTGTCGCGATCGCTACTTTCGCGGCGAACGTGCCGACGTATCGGAGATCGGGCGGCACAGCCGTCATAGGCTGATGGACGCGCCCGGTGCCGTAATCCAACTCCTGATCCGCCTCAGCGTCCATCGCTCCCTGATCTGCAAGCTGCTGCCGTAGACAGAGGAGACATCCGAACCGGGGCGTTGGTCGCAGCCTGATGACTTCTCCGATCGAGCCATTGTCGAGCACGCACGCCAAGATCGCCGCCTTCTGTGCGCGTCTGGAGAGGTGGCTGACGACACGCCTGGGAGCAATACCGTCTGCGGCACACAGCACCAGATCGACGCGGTCGACGATGGGCCGGATGTAGTGGGCCTCGGCAACCAGGTCGCGTCGGTGGGCGACCACTGTCTGTTGCGGCCAGTGCTGGGCCAGGTGATCTTTCATGGCCGTCACCTTGTATCGCCCGACGCTTTCGGCTCCGAGAGTGTGGCGGAGCATGTTGTGCCAGAGGAATCGGTCCGGGTCGACAAGTTCCACGCGTCCGACTCCGTATCCTGCGAGCGCCTCTGCTGCGGCGCTACCGATGCTGCCGCAGCCCACGACCATGATGCTGTTGGCGGCGAGCTGCTCGATCGGCCACTTGCCAGCCAACTGTGCCAGGCCAACAACTTCTGGCTCGATCTCGATAGCGAGCGGTTCCACACCATCGCGCCGGACGGCCCAGCCCGCAAACTCCGAGGCACCGGCCTCCACCAGTTCTGGTGGAAGATCGGGGTCGTGAGTGACGACCACGCCAAGGTTGTTGCCGGGGTCGGCAACGCCCGGCACCAGCTCCCTGAAATCCTTGAAGCCTATGGAGATATCGGGGCGCCTGGACAAGAAGAGATGGTGAAGATGGGCGTCGTTCGGTGCCACCCTGATCCACTGAGCTGCATGGTGGGGGTCGCCTGAACGAAGCGCGGCGTACTCGCGTGGGACGTCGGCTGGAAGACGGATGTCTTTGCCGGTTTCCACGGCCTGGACGACGTACATATCGTCCGCGGGAACGCGGCGGAGTACCAGCGCTCCGCCCGAGAGGTTGGAGCTTGCGATCTTGGTGACCGCGTCTCTGGGCATCACGATGTAGGGGTTACGAGGAGACACCTGTGTCTCCCGCCTCGGTCGGGTCCGGTGTTGGAGCTGCTCGCTGAATCGCTCGGTCAATCAGGTGGTCGTGCGAGGGGTCAGAGACGATGCCATTGACCGACATCTCATTGATGACTCCCGCCTTC
>CALMIW010000683.1 GCA_937864275.1 uncultured Dehalococcoidia bacterium | reverse complement strand
TGGCGATGCCGGCTACTTCAAAGATCCGCTCACGGCCCACGGAATCTCCGACGCGTTGCGCGACGCCGAATTGCTGGCCCGCGCGACACACGAGGGCACCGACGCAGCCCTGGCCCGGTATCAGCGCACTCGAGACGAGCTTGTCCGGCCGCTCCTGGATGTCACAGACCGCATTGCCTCGTTCGATTGGGATCTCGAATCGGTCAAGCAACACCACCTTGAACTCAGCCGGGAGATGAATCGTGAGGTCGAGTTCCTGTTGGCGCTGGGGCCGCCGCCAGGGATTGCCGGGCAGCCGAGGACTGCCGTTGGGGCGCGCTGAGAAGCTGGCTTCCGGTGGCCAAACGCAGAGACGCGTGAGTTCTTCCCGCAACGGGCGACTTGGCGGGATGAGGCGCTACCTCCGGGAATTCACTCCTGGCCGAGGAACTCCCAGAACGCGCGGCGCCATACTTCCCATGTGGGCTCATCTTCCAGCGTGATGTGGTTGGCCGAGTCCAGGCGCACGAACGTGGCGTTCGGGATGTTCGCCGCGAGGAGCACGCCCTCCTCGTACGGGACCTGGCGATCCTCCGCTGCATGAAGGACCAGGGTTGGCACGCGCAACTCGCTGCAGCGGCCCAGGATATCGATGTCGCCGATCGCGTCGAAAATGCGATGCGCATTCTCCGGCGTGGCTGACTGACGTTGCAGGTCAATCAACCATTGGAGCCGCTCGAATTGCACACCAGGTACGAAATCCGCGGCGAAGTTGACGCTGAAGCCAGAGAGCGGATCGCCCCAGCCCGAGCGAATCATGGCGAACTCAATGTCGCCGTGTTCCCGAGAGGCAGGACTGCGGTGGCGCCAGCCACGCCCGTAGGCGCCATGCAGGATAAGCCGGCTGACCTTCTCAGGGTGACGAAGCGCGTACTCGATGGCGATCGGCCCGCCCTGCGAGAGCCCGATCAGCGGGAAGCCGGACAAGCCGAGCGTATCGACCACGGCCTCGAGGTCCTCGACCATCCGCTCGAAAGTCAGCTCCACGGGGTTCCAATCCGACATGCCGGACCCGCGCGTATCGTGCCGGATCAACTGGCGGCGGCTGGCAATTTCACGGATCCAGTGCCCCCACACCGGGCTTTCCAGGTCGAGACCGAGGTGGGTGATCCAGTTGGGCGCCTTGACCAATGGCTGCCCACTGCCAAGTGTCGCGAACGCGATATGCGTACCGTCCGCGGAGTGGCAGAAGCGGACGACCTGCTCGAGCTGTGCCGCTTCCGGCGATCGCGCGGGCGCGCGCGATTCCACGTCGCCTACGAACCGGATGCCACGCCCGTGAACGGTTCTGATGAACCGCTGGGCACTCCCGGAGTCGCCGATGGCCCTCCGCGCGGATGCCAGCCGTGTGGTCAGGGCGGTGTCGCTGATGAAGCCCTCCGGCCAAATCCGTGCCACCAGCTCTTCTTTCGGGACGACCCGATGGGCGTTCTCGACGAGATAGGCAAGCAACTCGAAGACCTGGGGTTCGACGTGGACGGGGTGGCCGTCGTGCCGGAGCTCGAAGGCATCCGTGTCAAGTTCAAATCCGGCGAATCGGTAGTCCACGGTTCGTGAACACCCCTCGTGCGATCGCACCCATCGGACGAAGAGAATACGGACAACAAGTGCCCGACGCCATAACCGCTGATGGCGATCACCTGAGCCGACCGGGAGATTGGACGCGAGCGAATCCCGCTCCACCCAAAACCGCGGAAGCAAGAGACCGGCCGATTGTGAAGGGGTAAGTGGCTCGGCGTGAAGCTCGTCTCGATTGAGTTCACTCCTCCGCCGGAGCAACCTTAGGGCTGCCCCAGCCGATACAAGCTGCCGGTGGTCGAGTAGTGGCCATCTATAGACTCGGGCATGACCACATCGATGCTCTGGAGGAAACAACTTTCGAGAGCGCCGGAATCAAGGAGAGGGCGGACCTTCAGCGCGTGCTTCGGTCACAAGTGGATGTCGTGGCACCGGGAACCATGGTGGTTGCCGAAGAGTTCGGCGAGTGGACCGAGGGCAAACGGCGCATCGACCTTTTGGCCCTCGACCAAGACGCCAATTTGGTGATCGTCGAGCTGAAGCGAACCGAGGATGGGGGCCACATGGAGCTCCAGGCGATCCGCTATGCCGCAATGGTTTCGACGATGACCTTCGAGCAGGTCGTGGAGGCGCACCGCAGGTTTCGCCAGAACCACGCTCTGGATGGAGAGGCACGGGCGGCAATACTCGATTTCCTCGGATGGACCGACCCCGATGAAGAGTTGTTCGGTCAGGATGTCCGCATCGTCTTGGCATCGGCTGAGTTCTCCAAAGAACTTACGACGGCCGTCATGTGGCTGAACAAGCGGAGCTTGGACATTCGCTGCGTTCGCCTAAAGCCATACAAGAGCGGTCTCGATGTTTTGCTGGACGTTCAGCAGGTGATTCCCCTCCCGGAGGCAGCGGCCTACCAAGTCCAGGTTCGGGAGAAAGAGCAAAGTGTCCGCGTTGCCTCTGCGCGGCATGCCTCCCGGATGGAGTTTTGGGCTCAGCTGCTCGCGAAGGCGAAGCTTCGCACCAGTCTCCACGGGCAGATTAGCCCCAGCACAGAGACTTGGATCAGCGCGAGCGCAGGGAGGTCGGGACTCGGCTGGAACTACGCAATCCGTCAGAGAGACGCTCAGGTCGAGCTGTACATCGACATCGGCACGCAGGACGAGAACCAGAAGCTCCTGGAGTTCCTCCAAACGGACCGTCAGTCGATCGAGGCTTCGTTCGGGGAAGAGCTTGAGTGGCAACCGCTTCCAGACAAGCGGGCTTGTCGCGTGCGCTTCATCCTTTTAGGAGGCTATCGGGACCCGGCCGAGACTTGGCCCGATCTCCAGGACCGCATGATTGACGCGATGATCCGCCTTGAGGCTGCTCTACGGCCACGCCTCGCGCTCGCGAAGTAACCACGAACCTTCGTTCGTGCGTTACTCAGAAGTTCGCGTCTTCGCCGAGCGGTGGTTGATGGACCCATCACGCGCAGGCCGAACGGGCCGCTCAACTAGTTGGCGGCTTTAAGCGAGAGGGTAACAATGCCTGGTTCCCGGGAAGCCGATAGAGCGTGGAATATCCGCGAACTGTCCGTTCGGCCGTCCTTGTGGGCGGAGCATACGCTCGCCCGTACCCCGGCCGTTTGACAAATGCCGAACGAACAAATTACTCAGTGTTAACTGGCGAACGGTTGACTTGCCCACGACCGGCGATCTAGAGTCAGGCGGCCTCGGACCCCCCGGATCACGCCACGCCGAACAGTTTGGTGCCTCGAGCGCCAAGCGGAGAGCGCAGGGAGTGGATCGAATGTTTCAATCTTCCGAATCGATGGGCATCGTCGCGGACCACCTACGAACACACTGCGTCAAGGGGCTCCGGGCCGAACATCAAGACGTCATCGCAGCCCGGATCCACGCCGGCGACTGTGACCGGGGGTCGAGGCTACTGAGCTACTCACGCTCTCAAACTCAGAGAAGGTGGAACGAAGTCAAGGACTTCGTGCTCGTTCCCCTGGGGCTCACCCGGCACGACGATGCCTTGGCCGGCCTATGGCTCGGCTTTCACTCGACATGCTGCGGCGTGCTCGCGTTCTCGCTACTCGAAACAGACAGCAGGTTCGCGAGCGAGATCGCCTAGACGGCGCTTCGATAGCCCGACACGATCTTCCGCGGTAAGCGCGTACCAATGACGCTTCAAGGAGGATCGAAATGAGGATTCGCATTTCCTCAGTAGGTACCTCCAGCAGGCAAGGAGGAAGGTCATGGTCAGTCGAACAAGGCACAACCTGGTCGGAATAGTACTCGGTGCGCTCATTGCTGTACTGGGAGTCACGACCGCTCTCGCGGAGGGATTCTTCTCCTCTTACATGTCGAACGTATATCCTGGCTTCAGTTCAAGGACATGGGACGACGACAACACCGACTCCACTAGTACATGGGTGTACTTCGAGGATTGTCGTTACGGCGGCCTCACGTCCGTGAATACGGACATCCGAATCCGCAAGGAGAATTCTTGGTGGCCGGATGAAACGGTCGGCGAGTCCAATCTCAATTGGTACGCGTCGGATATCGCGTACTTCGGCGACATGAATGCGGCCCACGGTCTCGCATCCGGCCAGATCCGCTATCG
>CALMIW010000682.1 GCA_937864275.1 uncultured Dehalococcoidia bacterium | reverse complement strand
GGATGCAGTGCCATCACGGCCTCGCGCGCCTTGAACACGAAGCCCTCGACCATCGCCGCCGCGAGCACCGCGCGGTCTTCTGTGCCGCGCAGGTCAAGGCGCGCGTTGATTCCCCGAAAGGCGAACCACTCCATCGCTTCCCGGAGAGCGGCCTTCGGGTTCGCCACGCCTTCCACCACCACGGCGATGTTGAAGTCCGAGACACCGAGCCCCGCGTCAATGCAGAGCCACGGACCGACCCGCTCGGCGCAGCCGCCCGGCCCGAGCGATGTGATCCGGCCCAGCGCGTGGACGTAGAGGGCATGCATGGCGTCGCGTGAAGGTTCGCCCATCGACCCATGCTAACGGTTGGCCCTGTTTCAGCGATAATGCCCGGACAACCCGCCGGAGGAACGCCGTGGAACAGCCCAACGAAGCCTCGATCAAGAAGATGTGGAACTACGCGGAGAAGTTCGCGGAGAAATCCGGCACGCACCTCCACCCGGACCGGTTCATCACCGAGGGCGTCGTCCTCGGCCTGGCTTCGAACATCGACAACTACGGCCGTCCGCTCTGCCCCTGCAACTTCTACCCCTCGAAGGATGAAAACGGGGACTGGCCCGAAGGCCTCTATATGCCGCGCGAAGAAGAGGTGAAGCGGCGCGACTGGATCTGTGCCTGCGACGAGATGCAGATCTTCAAGTACTGCCACTGCCTCCTCTTCGTCACCGAGGAGGGCCTCCCCATCACCGAGCACCTCCCGGAAGGCCACGAAGGCCGCGAGATCTACGGCGAAGTGAAGGACCCCACCCCCGACAAGGGCCGGGCACTGGGCAAGGCATTGGCGAAGAAGGAAGAGCAAGCCGAGGGTTAGCCCCCGTATCTATTCCCGGGCGCGCCCGGGCTGAATACGCGACACGGCGGTTGTGAGGAATTATGTCGTCCCGACCCCAGTTGAACTTCCCCCTCCCGTGCAGCAGGGCGGAATGGGGACGCGGTCGAGGGGTGCGGGCCGTCGCAGTCTGCCAGTCCAAGCGCGGATGAGTAAGGCACCTTTTCCATCCCGGTGCGCGGTACGCGCGTAACCTCGTCAGGCGCCCCGCGGAGGATCACGTGAACGAGTACCAGCACTACCTCATCCAGGAATTCGCCGACGAGTTCAACGAAGGCCACATGACGCGCCGCCAGCTCCTGCGTCGCGCCATCCTCATCATGGGCAGCATTCCCGCGGGCCTCTCCGCCCTCGCCGCCGTCGGCTGCGGCGACGACGATGATGAAGCAGAGGCGACGAAGGCCGCCGCCACCCCGGAACCGTCGTCCCAGCCGAGCGCCACCGCCGCGGCGACCGTCCCGGCGGGCTCGCCGACGGCCGCGGGCGGCACCGTCCAGACCAGCGACGTGCGATTCAAAGGCCCGGACTCGGACCTGCTCGGCTACCTGGCCAAACCCTCGGGCACCGGTCCCCTCCCGGGCGTCGTCCTCATCCACGAAAACCGGGGCCTCAACGAGCACACGAAGGACATCGCCCGCAGGTACGCCGCCGAAGGCTTTGCCGGCCTGGCGGTCGACCTCGTCTCACGTGCCGGCGGCTCGAAACCCGACGCCTCGGCCAACACCGGCGTCCTCGGTAGCGCCAACATCTCAGACCTGGTCGCCGACATGAAGGCCTACGTCGATTACCTCAGGCCGCTCGAAGGGGTGAAACCCGGCGGCGTCGGCGTCACCGGGTTCTGCCTCGGCGGCGGCTACGCGTTCGACACAGCCGTCGAATCGCCCGATGTGAAGGCCGCGGTGCCCTACTACGGCACCTGCCGCCAGGTCGACAAACTCGCGACCACGCAGGCGGCGATGCTCGTTATGTACGGCTCCTTGGACACCCGCATCACCGCCCAGGCCGACGCCGTCAAGGCATCGCTCGCGAAGAACAGCCGACCCTCGCATGTCCAGATCTACGAAGGCGCGAACCACGCGTTCTTCAACGACACGGGCGCCAACTACAACGAGACAGCCGCCAACGACGCGTGGGCGAAGACGCTCGCGTGGTTCAGGCAGTACGTGTGACGAAGCGCGAATTTACGAATGACGAAGTGCGGCGACTCACCTACTGCAGGTAGTAGCGGAACCCGGCGGATGAAGCCTCGAAGCCAAGGTGGCGGTAGAAGCCATGGGCGTCGTTGTCGGCGGTTGTCCCCCGGTTCCCGCCCCTGGGCTGGGCTTTGTAGGAGCCGGGCTCTCCCGCCCACCTCAGGCACGCTTTGGT
>CALMIW010000681.1 GCA_937864275.1 uncultured Dehalococcoidia bacterium | reverse complement strand
AGCAGATCTCCACCAGCTGCGTACGCCCCCGCCAACTCCTTCCGAACCAGAACCGCATGCGGGCCGCGACGGTTACCACCGCCGGCGTTGCCGTCTTTACGCATCTGAACCTGCGAGTACGCGCCTCCGGGAAGGTGCCAGGGCAACCTCGCTGGCGATGGCATGTTTACGCGATGCCGGGACCGGCCATCTATGAAGAACCTCTCACGGCCGTACGAATCTGAGTCGAGTCCGTCTCGCGTGGAACTTGAGTGGGTGGCGAGCACGGCGGACAGTCGATACCGGGCTTGAAGACTGCGGCTTAACAGGCGTTCAACGGCGCGTGCCGAGCATGGGTGGGGCCGGGCTTTCTTGGCGAGGTATTTCGTGGCGAACTACGTCCTGGGCATCAACTCCTACCTGCACGACTCTTCGGCGGCCCTGATGAAAGACGGCAAGGTCGTCTTCGCGACTGAAGAAGAGCGGCTCTCGAGGCTGAAGAAGGACGCTCGCTTCCCCGTGCTGTCGATTCGGGCGGCACTGGAACACGCGGGCATCGGTGTCCGTGACCTGGATGCCGTGGCCTTCGGCTGGAACAAGGCTGCCGTCACGCCGCTCCACACGCTGACCGCATCCGTGACGGGCAAGCTGCCGCGGAGCCGTAGCTACATCGGGCATTCACTTATGACGATCGGCCGCGAGCTCCGTAGCGGAAACGGCGAGCGGAACCTCAAGCGGGCGTTCGGCACCGAGGCCGCTCGCCGCGTGTTCCACATCGACCATCACGCGTCCCATGCGTGGAGCACGTACGGACTCTGCGGTTGGGATGAAGCGCTCGTGGTGGTAATGGATGGCCGCGGCGCGACGCAAGCAACGACCCTCTATCACGCGCGCGGCGAGGAACTGAAACCGATCCGCGTGTTGAAGTATCCCAACTCCCTCGGATCGTTCTATGAAGCCTTCACGGACATCCTTGGATTCGAACGTCAGAACGACGAATGGAAGGTGATGGGCCTGGCTGCCTACGGGACCCCGGACCGGGACCTCAGCGAAGCGATCCAGGTCACCGACGACGGCTACCAGGTCAACACGCGATTGCTCATGGGCACCACCTGGGGTGACCTCACGGAAATGCGAAAGCAGTACGGCCCCCGGCGCAACCCGGAAGTGCTGATAACAGATGCGGACCGCAACCTGGCCGCCTCGGCACAGCAGGCCCTCGAAAAGGCAGTGTTCGCCCTCGTCAAGTGGGGCGTGAAGGAAACGGGCTGCCGCAAGCTCTGCCTCGCCGGGGGCGTTGCCATGAATTCGAAGGCAAACGGCCGCCTGCTGGCATCGGGGCTCGTCGACGACGTCTTCGTACAGCCAGCGGCGACCGACGATGGTGTCGCCATCGGGGCAGCGATCGCCGCCCACGGGCGGATCGGCAAGGCCATCCCTCGTTACCGCCTGGACGAGGTGTACTTTGGGCCGGAGTTCAGCGACGACGAGATCGGAGAAACGCTTCAGACCTACAAGCTCCCGTTCGTCCGGAGCACCGATGTCGAACGTGTCACGGCGGACCTGCTCGCCAAGGGCAAGATCGTCGGGTGGTTCCAGGGGCGGATGGAGTTCGGACCCCGGGCGCTCGGCAACCGGTCGATCCTCGCGGACCCACGACGAGCCGAGATGAAGGATCGCGTTAACGAGTGCGTGAAGTTCCGCGAGGGTTGGCGCCCGTTCGCGCCGTCATGCACGATCGAAGCCGCGCCGGACTACTTCGAAGGCTGCCGCGAAGCGCCGTTCATGATCCTTACCTACGACGTACTGCCAGACGCCGGGGAGAAGATCCCCGCGGTGACGCATGACGACAACACCGCCCGGGTGCAGACCGTCGATCGGAACGTGAACCCGCGCTACTGGCGTCTCATCAATGAGTTTGGCGCCATCACGGGCACCCCGGTGATCATGAACACGTCGTTCAACCTGCGTGGCGAACCCATCGTCTGTTCGCCGAAGGATGCGATCCGCACCTTCTACTCGTCAGGCCTCGACTATCTCGTGCTGGGCGAGTTCATTGTCGCCAAACAGCAGATGTGGGAGTAGCCGCTGCGACTGGCCCCGGCTTTGCGTCACGAAGCGACACCCAGCGGGATGCTCCGCAACGGATGGTTCGCCAGCGCGTAGCGTGAGGTGCCAATGAAGTGCGGCTGGACGGACACACCGATGCCGACGTGCGTGCGAATCGCACGAGTCCCCAGCTTGTCACGCAGGCCTCGCATCAGGTGTCGAATCGTCTGGTCGGTCCGGGCGAGTTCATGCTCGAGGCGCGCCCAGGGCACCGTGACCTTCGGGGTCTTCAGCAGGAGTTCCAGAAGCTCCTCTTCAGCGACCGTGAGCTCGATGACGGCCCCGTTGGCGAACCGGAGACAGCCCGTGCCTTCGATGTAGCGTGCCGAGTCGTTGAGGCGGATAGAGCGGGGCCGCCTCATTCGACAACGACCTCGCAGTCTGTCGACATGTGCCAACAAGCGCGCACGTTCATTCGAAATGCCAACTGCATTTCCCCTTCCTCCCGGGCTGCAGCCTGCGCACGCGGCATCTCCCACCGCCGCGTGCCATGCAGCAGGGCTAACGCTCGGCTGGCGCCGGGATGCGTTCAACAAGGATTCGTGAAGGCAGTGTAAATTCGCGGGAAGGCGAAATCAGACGATGCCGAGCGCTCGCGCGCGGGCGGCCAGTTTGGCACGGGACCCAACGCCCAGCTTGGCCGAGATGGATTGGAGGTGCGAACGCACGGTATTCGGAGAGAGGCAAAGGATGCCGGCCATCTCCTTGTTCGAGTTGCCATCGACGACCAGGCGCAGCACCTCACGCTCTCGCGGCGTGAGGGTAACGTGAGACTGCGGCGTGGAGACTTCTCCGGCCAGGACCCGGACAATGCTCGACGACACGAACGCCGGCCCCCCGGAGAGGCTCTCGATCGACGCGAGGAGCTCGGCGCGCGAGGCATCGACACCGACAAGGCTGTACACCCCGGCGTCGAGGTGCCCTGCGACGGCCTGAGGTGTCGGGGCCGACCCGAAGACCACGAGGCGGCGGCCCGTGAGTTTCTGTTCCACAAGGACGTCAGTCTCCCTGAGGTTAGCCGCGGGCAGGTCGCTCACCTCCACGGGCGTGCCAGGCGACAGCGACTCGAGAAGGGCGCTGACGAGGGCACTAAAGAGCGAGTTACGCGTGGCGTACACGGCGAAGCCGGGCGTACGCAACAACGCCGGCGCATCCAGCCGCGGGTATCGCACAACTGCGCTTGTCTTCACGAATCACCCCACCTTCCGGACACACTACACGTCTCCGGTTACCAAGCTGTTACGCAGCGGGGGACAAGTGTGCCGAAGTCGTGGAGATTTCGCAATGGTTTCTACATAAATCCTTGGTGCTCGGAAAGATTACGCGGAGTTTACGTAAGCGAGTTGCTTCCCGGGATCGCCAAACAAAATACTGCGCCCCGTAATGCATCAAGATCAGTCGCCGGAACTCAGGTCCGGGGGTGTATTGGGCGAAGCTCTGGGCAGGGTCTTGGACCGGCCGGGCGGGACGCCGCTCATGGATGCTACCGAACTCGTCATGCTCACCTGCCTGCGCGCTGCCGTGCTCTACCCGGAGTGGGCCGAGGCGCTTACCAATGGCAACGCCCTTGAACTCGACTCAATGGCCCAGCGGCTGGTAGCAGGTAACTGGCGCGAACTGGACGTCGTGAGCTAAAGACCCACCTGCCGTTGCTCTTCGGCAGCGACGTCGAGCATGTACCCGCGCCCTCGGACGTTCACGATCACCGACGGCGGATATCCAGCTTCTTCCAGCTTCTGCCGAAGGCGGCGAATGTAGACTTTGATCGTCTGCATAGCCTCGGCTTCGGAAACCACTCGCCCGGAGATGTACCGTGCCGCTTGGACGGGGCTCAGCACGCGTCCCTGCTCCTCCAGGAGCGCCAGGAGTAGAGAGAACTCCATGTTGGTGAGCAGGAGGGGCTGGCCTTGGACCCATGCTCGCCGCGTCGGCCGGTTGATGTGGATGTCACCCGCCGTCACGTCCTCTTCCTCCCCGCCGCCTTTTGCCAGTGACAATCGGCGCCCGAGCGATGCGATCTGTGCGTCGAGCACTTCCGTTCCGTCGGTGTCTCGGCCATAGATGTCGGCGCCGGCGCGGAGGCTCGCCGCCAGGGCATCGTTCGTCGCGGCAATGACGAACAGGACGGCCTTGGAAGCTCGCGAAAGGTTCCCCAGGAGCTCCAAGTCCTCCCCGCGTGTCGGGTCAACAACAGCGACGACGAGGTCGGGCTGAAGGTGTTGAACGAATGCCAGGGCATCGGAGCGGTGCCGTTCCACGGAGGTGAAGCCGTGCTTCATCAGCATTGGGATCAGGTCGATGGCCGCATACGGGCGCGTGGATACCACGACCGAAACGAGGTCGTTCGAACCGCCTCCCGGGGCACCCACGGGGCGGGTCATCAGACGAGTCCTTGAGGCAGAGTCAAACGGAGTCCCTCAGCGCGGCGACGAGGTTCGAGTCACACGTGGCCGCTACGTATCTCACGTACGCATCTTCGCGGTGTGTAGGAAAAGTGTTGGAGCCCGGCGTTCTCAACGCACGGACTCTGCCGGCGCCCACGCCAGGGTGAGTACGTGGCTCGTTGTCACCACATAACGGCCTTCGAACCGCAGCGTCCTGGCGTCTGGCGACGGGACGGTGACACCGACCGAGAACCGTCCCGTCGTTGGGGCGATCGAGACGCAGGCGTCGCGAAACTCCAGCACCCGCCCTGTCAGCGGAAACTGGCACTTGTAGGCGGCTTCCTTCGCCGAGAAGAGCACCGTTGCGAGCGTCATCGCCTCGTCCATCGGGAGGCCGTGCAGCAACTCCAACTCCCGAGCTGTCGCGATCAATTCCCAGAGGTCGACCTCGACGCCATCCGGCGCTTCGAGGTCGATGCCTACTGAACGGATCTCGGCGCGCCGACCCGCGACCGCCGCCGCCGCGCCATCCGCGTGCGTGATGCTCCCGACGTATCCATCCGGCCAGGTCGGTTCGCGGGCCGGGCCAACGGGGATCTCACAGTTGCCGGCACCGAGCCCGGCCAGGGCGGAGCGGGCGGCCACGCGCCCACCGATGAACTCCGCCAGGCGCCTTTCACCCATGGAGGCGGTTGATATCAGTTCCGCTCCCAGGAGCGCGTCTCGTGCCGCGGCACGGCCGTCTGTAGCGGCCGAGGCGTAGCGCACGCCGGGAAGCCGGGCGCAAACCCTGGAAAGCGAAAGTTCG
>CALMIW010000680.1 GCA_937864275.1 uncultured Dehalococcoidia bacterium | reverse complement strand
CGCCCGCCCCCCCCACGATGGCTGGCGCACCGCCGAGGAAGGGGGGCGGGAGGAGATCGCCCGCCGCTACTTCGCTGTCGAACTCGAGAACGGCCGGAAGCTCACCGTCTACCACGACCTCGTCGGCGGCGGCTGGTTCATCCAGGGCTACGACGGTCCGCGGCCCGGGAAAAGCACGGACAAACGCCGCGGCTGATCGTAAGCTTCCGCCGATTCGTACTTGTAGCACCACCACGGGAGGACGCCCCTTGAATCGCACCATCCCGGTCACCGAAGCACAGGCGAGCCGCCTGCGCCGCTACAACGCCCTCATGGGCCTCCTCCACGCCGGGCAAGGCGTCGCCATCCTCCTGCTCGCCAACGACTTCGTCCTCCCCGTGACCAGCACCTTCATGGAGGGCCCGCCAGGCACCGAGGTCGCACTTCGCCACCAGTTCGATATCCGCATCGCGCTGGGCGTGGCCGCGTTCGTGTTCATCTCCGCGGCCGCGCACTGGCTCCTCGCCGGGCCGTTCTTCGGCTGGTACACGGCCAACCTCCGCGAACAGCGGAACTATGCCCGCTGGGTGGAATTCTCGGTCAGCGCCTCGGTGATGATCGTCCTCATCGCGATGCTCACCGGGATCAGCGAGATCGTGGCGCTCATCGGGCTGTTCGCGGCGAATGCCGCCATGATCCTTTTCGGCCTCGCGATGGAGCACTACGAGCAGCCGGGCCGCCCCAACTGGCTGTTGTTCTGGTTCGGCTGCCTCTTTGGCGCGGTCCCCTGGCTGGCGATCGGCATCTACGTCTGGAGCCCGGGGCTGGCCGCCGAGCCGCCCGGGTTCGTCTACGGGATCTTCGTTTCGCTCTTCATCTTCTTCAACTGCTTCGCCCTCAACATGTGGCTGCAGTACCGGCGCATCGGGCCGTGGCGGAACTACCTGTTCGGCGAATCCGCCTACATCTTCCTCAGCCTCACCGCGAAGTCGGCTCTCGCCTGGCAGGTGTTCGCCTCGACACTCGTTTAGCAGCGCACTCCGCAGCTATGCTTTGGCTCCATGGATTACCAACAGCTGCTTGCCGACCGCACTCGCCTGATGGAGGCGAGCGTCATCCGAGAGATCCTCAAAGTCGCATCATCCCCCGGGATGATCTCACTGGCCGGCGGCCTCCCGGCCGCCGAGAGCTTCCCGCTCGAAATCATGGAGGAGCTCATGGGCTCCGTCCTCGGCAAGTACGGGAGCAAAGCGCTCCAGTACGACGCCAGCGAGGGCTGGGGCCCGCTCCGCGAAGCGCTCGTCCCTCACCTGGCCGCCCGCGGCGTGACCACCACCGCCGACGGCGTCCTCATCATGAGCGGCTCCCAGAGCCTCCTCGACGGCATGGGCAAGACCATCATCTCGCCCGGGGATTATGTCGCGGTCGAAGCAACGACCTACCTTGGCGCACTCCAGGCATTCAATCCCTACGAGCCGCACTACCTCGAGATCGAGACCGACGACGAAGGACTCATCCCCGAGTCCCTCGAACGTGTCATCTCGGCCCAGCGCGTGAAGCTCGTCTACCTCGTCCCCACCTTCCAAAACCCCACCGGCAGGACGCTCCCGCTCGCCCGCCGGAAGCAGGTCGCCGACATCCTGAAACGCCACGACACGCTCCTGCTCGAAGACGACCCCTACAGCGACCTGCGCTACACCGGCCAGCGCGTCCCGCCCATCAAATCGCTCGCACCGGACAACGTGGTCTACTCCACCACCCTTTCGAAGACCTTCGCCCCCGGCCTCCGGATCGGAGTCTGCGTGGCGCCGGCGTTCATCCAGCGCTGGCTCGTGACCGCGCGACAGGGCGTCGACCTCCACACGAACACCCTCGCCCAGGCGCTCGCGGCCGAATACCTGACCGGCGGCTACCTGGACCGGCAACTTCCCAAAATCATCGAGCTCTATGCCCCCCGCCAGCAGGCCATGCTCGACGCCCTCGAACGCCACATGCCCGAGGACTTCAAGTGGTCGCGCCCGGAAGGCGGCATGTTCGTCTGGGTCGAAGGGCCGAAGGGGTTCGACGCCGTCGAACTGCAGCGGCGCGTCCTCGAACACGGCGTCGCCTTCGTCCCCGGGCGCTACTTCTACGTCAACGAGGAAGAGGGCGCGGCCACGCTCCGGATGAACTTCACCGCCGCCGACCCGGAGACGATCGAGCACGCCGTCGGCGTCATCGCCGACGAGATGGCCAGGATGCTCTAGCGCGGGTCGATCGGCGTAACCACGCCAAGGCGCTCTTCGATGGCCGGGGGGGCATCGAGGCAGAGGTCTTCGCTGAAAGCAGCAGCGGAGGCCGCGCCGGATGGCGCTCGGGCGCGCCTACCCGAAATCGTGCGACTCCACCGCCTCGATGAACCCCGGCAACGGGCAGGGCCGGAAATCCTCCGCGATGATGTTCGGGAACCCGCTCTGCTCGTTGTCCACGCGCCCCCGGACGATGACGAACGGCGTGCCGCGCACAAGCTCGCGCTGGCGCTCCTGGAGCGGCGTATAGACCACCAGGTTCGCCAGCCCGAACTCGTCTTCCAGCAGCATGAACATGACGCCGCTGGCCGTCGCCGGGCGCTGCCGGGTAACGACCATGCCCGCCATCTCCACGCGCATCCCCTGCGGCAGGCGGTTCGGGTTATGGACCCCGCCCAGGTGTCGGCTGGTGATCAGGCCCTCATGGAGCAACGGGCGCACGAGCTGCATCGGGTGGCGACCCGGGCTGAGGCCGAGCTTCTCGACATCCCAGGCGAGCGAAAGCCAGGGCGTGAGCGCAGGCAGGCCGGCCATGTCCTGCTCCGTGGGCAGTGCCAGGGCAAGCTGCCCTCCGCTTTTCGATCTGGGGTTGCCCATCCTCGATTCGGTGAGGAGGCCGAGTTGCCAGAGCAGTTCGCGACGGGGCAGGCCGAACTCCTCGAGCGCACCGGCCCGGATGAGCGCTTCGGCCTGTTCGCGCGAGATGCGCGCGCGCACCAGGAGGTCGCGCAGCGAACGGTAGGGCCCGTTCGCCGCGCGCTCGCCGAGGATCTGCTCGGGTGTGGTGGCATAGGCCGGGTCGCGGTGGTGCTGGCGGATGTCCTGCCAGCCGCCGCCAAGGCCCTTCACCTGCTGCAGGCCGAGGCGGATGTCGCCGTTTTCGGGCCAGGCGCCCGCGCGGCTCGCGTTGATCGACGGTGGAAGCGTCTGGATGCCGTGGCGTGCCGCGTCCTGGGTAAGCACCTCCACCGAGTAGAAGCCCATGGGCTGGGCGTTGAAGAGCGAGCAGTAATAGGCGGCCGGGTAGTGGTAGCGCAACCACGTCGATTCATAGGCGAGCAGCGCGAACGCCACCGCGTGGCTCTTCGGGAAGCCGAAAGCCGCGAACGCAGCCATCTTGTCGAATGCCACCTTTGCGGCCGCCCGGCTGAGCCCCTGGCTGTCGGTACCCGCGTAGAACTCCTCGGCGATCGCCTGCATCGCCTCGGAAGAGCGCTTCCGGCTCATCGCCCGCCGGAGTTTGTCCGCCTGGCCGGGGGTGAAGCCCGCGACCGAGGTCGCGATCTGGAGCACCTGGTCCTGGTAGAGCACGTGGCCGAGCGTTTCGCCGAGGCACCACGCCAGCTTCGGCCCCAGTTCCGGGTGGCCGTAGTCCACCTCGATGTGCTCGCCGCGGGCGAGCGCCTCGCGATAGTGCATGTAGGGCCGGAAAGCCCCAGCCATGATCGGCCCCGGCCGGATGATCGCCACCTGGACCGCCAGGTCATCGAGGTTTCGCGGCTGCGTGCGCGGCAGCGTCTGGACCTGTGCGCGGCTCTCGATCTGGAAGACGCCCATTGTGTCGCCCTCGCGGATCGATTCGTAGATCTCCGGGCTGTCGTGCGGGATGCGGCCGAGGTCGATCCGCACCCCGTGCTCCTCCTCGATGATGTCCATGCACTCATCGACGGCCGATAGCATCCCCAGCGCGAGGAAGTCGATTTTCACGAAGCGCGCGTCGTCGGCCGAGTCCTTGTCCCACTGGCAGACGAAGCGGCCGTCCATCCGCGCCGGCTCCACCGGGACCACGGAGGAAAGCTTCTCCGCCGAGATGATGACGCCGCCCACGTGCTGGCCGATATGCCGCGGGAACCCCGCCGCCTGGCCCGCAAGCTCCACCATGTCGCGCCAGATAGGGGCATTCACCAGTTGGCGAAGTTCGGGGACGCGCTTCATCTGCTCGGCGATCTCCGTCGCGTTCGCGAAGTGCCCGCCGAGCTTGTTCAGCTTCGCGAGCACCGGCAGGGGCAGCCCCAGCGCCTTGCCGATATCGAGCACCGCGCTGCGAAACCGGTACGTCGGGAAGGCGGCGACGATCGCCGCGTGCTCTTCGCCGTAGCGGTCGTAAATTCGCTGCAGCACCTGGTCGCGGATGTCGCGCGGGAAGTCGAGGTCGATATCCGGGAGCGAGTGGAGCTCATCGTTGAGGAACCGCTCCAGGTAGAGGTTGTTTCGCACCGGGTCGATATGCGAGAGCCCGATGAGATAGCAGACGATCGAACTGACCGACGACCCGCGCCCCCGGCCGACCGGGCGCTCGTCCGGCTGCAGGCGCGGGTCGCGGCCGCGGATCTCCACCGCGATCTCGTTCACAAGCTGGAGGATGTCCCAGTACACCAGGAAGAAGCCGGCCAGCCCGTGCTTCGCGATCAGCGCAAGCTCACGGTCGAGCCGCTGACGCGCCTCGGCCAGGAACGGGTCGGTCGGCGGGTACTTGCGGCGGAAGGCCCGCTCGCAAATCCCGCGAAGGTGGCTGTCCAGCGTGGCGCCATCGGGCACCGGGTAGTCCGGCAGCCGGTAGGGCAGGTCGCGCGTGAGGTCGAACTGGCAGCGCTCGGCGATGGCGAGCGTATTCGCGATAGCGCGCGGGTAGCGCTCGAACCGTCGTGCCATCTCGTCCGCCGGCTTCAGGAAGAACTCGGAGTTGGGCCGGCGCACCTGGTGCGAGCTATCCAGCGTCTGACGGTGGCGGACGGCGACGAGGACATCGTTCAGCCGGTGCCGGGTGCGCACGTGGTAGTGCACGTTGTTCGTCGCCACCACCTCGATCCCGAGCCGCTCCGCCAGCCGGGCAAGCGCCGCCACGCGCTCGCTATCGCCGAAGACGTCATGGTGCTGGAGCTCGATGTAGTAGCGGTCGCCGAAAACGTCGCGGTAGGCCGAGGCCACCGCCTCCGCAGCGCCGGGCGCCGCGGACTCCACGCCGCGCGGGTCGGTGAGGCGGGCGAGTTCGGAGTCCTTACAGCCCGATAGGACGATGAGGCCCTCGTTCAGTTCGAACAGCCACTCGCGCTCAATGACCGGCGTGTCCTTGCCATGCACCTGGTAGGCGCGGCTGAGGAGCCTGCAGAGGTTCCGGTAACCGGCGACGTCCATCGCGAGGACGGTGAGGTGATTGGGGGGTTGCGAACTCGGATCCTGGATTGCGCCGAGGGTCACTTCGGCGCCGGTAATCGGACGCAAGCCGCGCGCGCTCGCCGCCTTCGCGAACTCCATCGCGCCGTAGAGGTTGTCGTGATCGGTGAGGGCGAGGGCGGGGTAGCCGAGCTGGAGCGCCCGGTCGATCAGGTCGTCGGTCGAACTGGCGCCTTCCCGGAAGGACCAGCAGGAGTGCGCATGGAGTTCAACGTACCCGGTCATCGGGCTAGTTTAGAACAAAAGTTCTACTCCGGGAGCGTCTTTACGAGCTGCTCCCGTCCATACGCGATACCCCAGACCTCGACTCGATCCGGAAACACCTCGTACAGGAGTCGATAGCCCCCCTCGATGAGTTCCCGAAGCAGAGGTTTCGGAACTCCGGAATCGTCCTTCCCATCTGCGGATGAACGCCGAGCATTGCCGTCCGGTCGATCAATCGTGCCGGGAGGCGTTCCGCCGCCGAATCCGAAAGCCGCCGGAGATTGTCCTGGATTACTTCCAAATCGGCCTGCGCCGACTCTGTCCAAACGACGGGGATCAAGTCGTCGCGATGCCGAAGCGACGGCGGACCTCGTCAAGCGTAGCCGTCCGGCCCGCCCGAGAATCTGCGCTGCCCCTCGCACGTTTCTCGTGCAAGTACATCAGGTAGAGCACATCTTCCCACGTGGCGTCGTCGTCGAGGGACTCAACCAGTTGCCGTGCTTCGTCTTTGACCGATGACGGAGAAGCCATGTCAGAATGCTAGCAGCCCCGCGAAGAGCGAGTCCACGGCGCTCCCGCGCCCTGGCACGCCCTCCACCGCCTCGCAATCCCGCATCAGTTTTGCTTCATCCGGGTTTTCCCCGTTGCCATGGAGGTGTCATACGGGCTACAGTTCCATTCCAAGTTTACGGTTTGGAAGATATTATGTTTTCTCGTCTCGGTCTCATGTTCGCGATGGCGGTGGCGATCGGAATGCTCGGGCTCGGCCTCGGCCAGCGCGAAGCATCGGCCGCAGACAAGGTCGTCACCCTCAATCCAACCTCCGGTATCGTCGGCACCGTCGTCACCGCGGAGCTCTTCAACGCTCCTGCCAACGACCCGATCACGGTCATTTTCAAGATCCCGGGCGACCCGATCCTCACGACGGGTACGACCGACGCCAATGGCTATGCGAAGTTCACCTTCACCATCCCCTACGTGCCCGGCGGCGGCACATGGCCGATCTTCTTCACCGACTTCAAGTGTTCGTGCCAGATCGCGACCAACTTCACCGTCATCAACAGCCGCCCGACGCCGATACCCACGGCGACGCCAACCGTCCCGCTGCCAACGAGCACGCCGGTGACACCCCTGGCAACCGCCACCCCGACCTCGACGCCGACACGCACTCCCACGCCGGCCGTACCGGTCCTCGGTAACGGGCAGATCGGTGGAGGTCCCGGCCCGAACGTCGGTATCCTCGCGCTCGGTGCGATGGCCGTCGTGACAGTGCTCGCCTGGTTCGCCGCAACCCGCCGCGGGCCCGGCTCCGCACTCGCCGCCGCTCCCATCGAGTTTGATTCGGCCACCGACTACTCGACCGACCTCGACTTCGCCACGCTCAGCGAACTGCGCCGTCCGTCAGCCACGGCTGCGCCCCAGGGTTCAAACCGCGGCGGCCTCGGGTGGGCGCTCGGCGCCGGCTTCGCAGCGGTGGCCGGCTTCGCCCTCCTCCGCCGGAAGTAGCCCGGACCTCCCCGAACCCCAACACGAGGGGCCGGCGTAATGACCGGCCCCTTTCGCTTGGCCGCTACTTCCCGAGCCGCTGGCGAGAAGCGGGGACAGCCTCGCCCTTCAGCTTCGCGCTGTACTCCTCATGCGGAGGGACCGCTTCTCCCACCACATACAGGAAGTAGTACACGCCGAAATTCCCGACGTGCTTGAATCGCTTCTTCATATCCGCGAGCTGCGAATCGAACGGCCGCATCGCTTCCAGGTACTTCGCGAAACTGCCGTACTCCTTCTCGGCAGACAGCATCGCCCCGGCGTTATGGATGGTCGCCTCCACCTTCCGCCCGTTCCGGATGATGCGCGCATCCGAGAGCAGGCGGTCGACATCCTCGGGCGTGTACGAAGCCACTTTCGCCGGGTCGAAGCCATCGAATGCCTCCCGGAAGCCTGGCCACTTGTTCTCGATCACCTTCCAGTTCATCCCGGATTCGAAGACCGCCTTCGAAAGCACATCAAGGTAGTCGGCAAGCTTCGTCGGCGTGATCTGCACGGGCGCGTCCATTCGCGTCACCTCCGGAGATGGTCCTTCGAATGTAGCGCATCACGCCGCACGTTTTCGCCCCGTGTCCGTTATCCTCCCCTGCGTCGCCGGGCATTGCGTTTTGGGGAGCTATCACGGTGACATCTCAACACGTGTGAGGTGGATAGCTCATGACTGTGCCCCTGGGCCAAAAAGTCGGCGCGGGCCGCGTCGCCGAAGTCTTCCTGTACGGCGACACCGACGTCATCAAGTTGAGCCGGGTTCCCGGCCCGCCGGCCGTCTTCGAGGCCGAAGCCGCCGCCCAGCGGGCGGCAGCTGCCTCCG
>CALMIW010000679.1 GCA_937864275.1 uncultured Dehalococcoidia bacterium | reverse complement strand
GCGTTCGAAGTAGACCTTGTCGATGTCGTTGACCATGACTTCCGAGATGGAGGGGTCACGGAGGAGCGGTTCGAGGGGGCCGAGGCCGAGGGCCTCATCGGCGACGGCTTCGAGGAGCTCTTCCCGGCTGGCGCCGCCGAGCTGGATGCCTTCCTGCTGGAGGAGCTCGCGGGCGGCCTTGATGACGGCGTCGCGCTGCTGCTCGGGGGCGAGGCCTTCGAGGGCGCCGTGCTCGAGCTCTTCGATGAGGAGTTCGTGGAGGCGGATCTTCGCTGCTTCGGCCTGGGCGTTGGCGCCCTTGGCGGCGCCGACGGCTTCAACGCGGCGTTCGAGGCGCACGGGCTCGGGGCGAGCGGCGGCTTCCGGACGCTGCGGTGCGGGAGCGGGCGCTTGTTGCTGGGGAGCGGCGGCGCCACCGCCGCGGAGTGCGCTCATACGGGCCTGGCCGGGGATGCCCGGGGGCGGCGGCGGCACAGCCTCGACATCGCCCCAGGAGCGACCCTGGGGAGCCGGGCGCTGGAGCTGCCCGGAGGGGCGAAGGCGCGCAGTCTGCTCGCCGTGCGGAGGCGCCTGGTCTTGCGGGGCCTGGGCGTCACCGGCGGGGGGACTGCCCTGTTCGCCGGCGAGCCTGCGGCGGGCGCCGGACCAGCCAAAGGCGGGGCGTTCGTCATCGCCGGCGGCCCGGCGTTCGCGGAAGTCATCAGCCATGACCAGTCACCTCGTCGTTGAGTTAGGCGCTCTTCTTGAAGAAGCGGCCCAGGGAGAAGCCGCCCTTGCGCTGGGCTTTGGAGCGCTGCCGGATGCCGGAGAGCGCGCGGGCGATTTCGCGGATTTCGAGGGCAACGCGGCTGTTCGGCCGGCTCATCACGATCGGGCGGCCCAGCTGGGCGGCCTTCACGACTTCGTTGTCCTGGGGGATCTTCCACCAGAGTTCGGTGTCGAGGGTGCGCTCGACGTCCTTCTCGCGGACACCGGTATCCATGCCGGCGCGGTTGAGGACGACCTTGATGCGCTCGTCGTCATCGCCGAAGCGTTCGTGGAGCATTTCGAGGGCGAGGACGGTGTCCTTGATGGAGGCCATGTCCAGCGTGGTGATGAGGAGGATCATCGTGCCCACCTCGATGGCGGCGGCGACGATCTCGTTGAAGGTTCCCGGCGTATCGAGGATGACGAAGTCGTGCGTCTGCGAGAGCACGTCGACGACATCGCGGATGTGGGCGGAGCTGAGGTTTCGCCAGTCGCTCGGCCGCGTTGGGGCGGGGAGGATGTTGACGCCGGATTCGTGCTTCACGAGGTAGTCGCGCAGGGAGTTCCGGTCGACGTTGTCCAGGTTGCGGGCGAGGTCGGCGATGGAGCGCTCGACGGGGATGTCCATGGTGATGGCGACATCGCCGAAGCGCGTATCCATATCGACGAGGGCAACGGTCTGGTGAGCCTCGGTGGCGAGGGCAACGGCGAGGTTGGAGGCAATGGTGGTTTTGCCGATGCCGCCCTTGGCGCCGAAGACGGTGATGATGGTCCCCTGGGCGACCGGGTCGGCGAGTTCGCCGCGGCGGCGGGCGGCTTCGCGCTCCTTCTTTTCGAGGACCTTCATGATGGAGGATTCGAGGTCCTCGGGAGAGCAAGGTTCCTGGAGGTAGTCGGAGGCGCCGCCGACCATGGACTGCCGCATGAGGCGGATGTTCGCCTCGGTGGAGAAGACGACAATCGGCAGGTCCGGGAGGCCGTCGTTGATGCGGGAGAGCGTCTGGATCGGGCGGACCAGGGGCTCTTCGATGCGCATGAGGACGAGGTCCGGGCGCATTTGGAAGCAGAGGGTGAACGCTTCCACGCCGTATCCGGCGGTTGCGAGGACCTGGAAGCCGAGCATGGAGAGGGTCTTGGCCATCTCCGCCGAGCTTTCGCGGTCCGGATCAACCACAATCAGTTGCGGTACCCGTGCCATAAGTTGTTCCTCCACCGTCTCGCACCCCAGGGACCGCCGGGGGCCTTGCTGTTTCGCGCTGGCGTGGCCGCCACCGCTGAGGGTGGCAGCCACTGGGTTGATTGGATTCGCGGCCGGTTAGCGGGCCGGGAAGATGTCCTCATACTTGTAGGTGGTCTTGCCGGAGATCGGGTCGGCATCGCCCTTCTGGCGCGGCAGGATGCGGTACTGGGCGACGTCGTCCTCCATCGCATCGATGAGGGCGACCTTGGCGACGAGGTCCGGCGGGAGGGCGATCGTGATGGAGATCGACTTCTCGTAGGTGCTGGCTTCATCGTCGGGAGCGACGGCCTGGGCACCGGGATTGGTGCTGACGGCGGCGGCTCCGTTGGAATCCTTGTCGGTGGCGATCTTCGGGATGGTCTTCACGATGCTCTGGGCGACAGCGAGGACCTGGGCGTTCTGGGCGATGTAGCCCGCGAGGAGGTCGGGGCGCTCCTGGCCGGTGAGCGGGTCGGTGGTGACGAAGGCGGTGATGCCGAGGATGTCGACCATGTCGCCCGGCTGCGGGAGGCCACCGGCGATCCAGGCTTCATGGGGGACCATGAGGCTGAGGGCGCGCATGCCATCCGGGACTTTCCAGGTGATGGTGTTCTGGCCCTCGTAGGCGCTGACCTTGGAGGTGAGGACCTGTTCGCCTGCGTAGAGGGGAGCGACCGCGACCTGGCCGACGAGGGTGGTCGCCTCGCTGTCCTTGATGTGGCCTTCGACGAGGCCGGCGGCAGGCATGGTCTTGGTCCCGAGCATGTCGGCGGTGATCTTTTCACCGACGTTCACGTTGCGCGTGAGGACGACGACCGTCTCAGCGCCGCCCCGGCTATTCAGGAAGGCGAACATGAGCATGGCGCTCAGGATGCCAAAGACGGCGGCCAACAAAAGGACGCCACGATTCCGAGAAGAACTGCTTGAAGCAGCCGCGATAGTACGGTTCACAGTGCTACTCCTCCCCTTTCCCTTGCTATATCGGCGGTCTAACCGCGTTCCTACAGGCCGGGTTAACCCTGTTGACTGAGAAACCGAAACCCCGCCGGTTCCGTCCTTCTGGCGAAGGGGGAGGCGGGGTCCCG
>CALMIW010000678.1 GCA_937864275.1 uncultured Dehalococcoidia bacterium | reverse complement strand
CGACCTGGCAGGCGGCGCTGGCGAAGGGCTTCTCGACGGAGATGGCGGGCCGAGTCACCTCCAAGGCGATCGAGATCCACGGCGCACTGGGGCTGACCGAGGGGGATCCGATTGAGCGGTACTTCCGGGACGCACGGGCGCTGACGATCCCCGACGGAACGACGGAGATCCAGAAGTTGGTGGTGGGGCGGCAGTTGACCGGGATCAACGCGATCCACTGACCCGCCGGAGTAGGAGGAGTATCGCCATGGAAGTTGTACGGCCACCCCTGTGGATCACGGATGAGCGCGGTGCGCCGCGGCTGCGGGGCGTGCACTGCACAGGCTGCGGCGCCGACCTGTTCCCACCGCAGGAGTACGGGTGCATCCGGTGCGGCGCTTACGGCGAGCGGCTGGAGGAACGGGACCTGCCGACCGAGGGGACGGTGCTCTCGTTCGCCGAAGTGCACGTCCACCAGAGCCACCCGGTCCCGTTCACGCTCGCAGACGTCGAGCTCGACGCGGGGCCGATTGTGCGGGCCGCGCTGGCCCCGGGAAGCAAGCCCCACATCGGGTTGCGCGCCCACGGCGTGGTGGTGGCGGACGAAGGCGACGCGCGCTTCGAGTTCGCGTTGAGTGACGAGGTGCAGCAATGAAGACGCTGACGGACATGCGGCCGGCCTACGTAGCCGGCATCGGGCTCCACCCGTATCAGAACCGTTCGCAGACTTCCTATGTGACGCTCGGGCTGCGCGCCGTCCGGGAGTCGCTGGAGGACGCCGGCATCGAGTGGCCCGACGTGGAGAGCGCGTACATCGGGAACGCGCTCATCGGGATGGCCGCGGGCGCCGCGATGTTGCGCTACCTGGGGGCGACGGGCATCCCGTTCGCGCAGGTGGAGAACGCTTCCGCCTCGGGCTCGACGGCGTTCCGGCAGGCCGTGTACGAAGTAGCGGCCGGGTTCACGGACGTGTCGCTGGCGATGGGCGTGGACACGGTGGACCAGTGGCGTTCGGGGCCGGCGAAAGCCGGCGTGCGCGGGCTGGCGGACCACCTTTCGGCGCCGTTCACGCACTTCGCCATGCTGACGCAGAAGTACATGGACGAATCCGGGGCGACGCCGGAGCAGATCGCGAAGGTGGCGGTGAAGAACCACCGGAACGGCGCGCACAACCCGTATGCCCAGCGACAGCAGGTGCGGACGCTGGAAGAGGTGCTGGCGCCGCCGGTGATCTCCGGGGTGCTGACCCGGCTGCAGTGCACGCCCGTCGGCGAAGGCGCGGCGGCGGTGATCGTGATGTCGGAAGCCGGGCTGGCACGGCACGGCGTGCCGAAAGGGCGCGCGGTGCAGGTGCTGGCCTCGGCTTCGCGTTCGGAGCAACCGTTCGGGCGGGAGAACGGCGACGTTGCCCTGACGCGGGCGACGACGCTGGAGGCGTACGCGCAGGCGGGCGTGGAACCGCGCGACATCGACGTGGTGGAACTGCACGACGCGTTCAGCATCGAGGAGTTGCTGTACGTGGAGGCGATGGGCTTCTGCCGCGCAGGCGAGGCGGCGGCGGAACTGGAAGCGGGGGCGTTCGACATCGGCGGACGGCATGCGGTGAGCCCTTCGGGCGGGCTGATTGCGATGGGGCACCCGCTCGGCCCGACGGGGGTCGGGCAGGTCGCGGATGTGGTACGGCAGCTGCGCGGAGAGGCGGGCGTCCGGCAGCATCCAAATTCGCGCCTGGGGCTGACGCACATGGTGGGCATTGGCCCGGTCTGCCTGGTCCACATCCTGAAGGCGGCGACGGCCTAAGTTCGCGCGTTCGCACAGCAGCGCCCCTGCGGTACGCTTCGCTCACTACCGAAGCGGAGGCCCTGCATGCCCGACCTGTACATCGGCAAGAAGTTCAACGCGGCCGATAAGTCGCTCGGCGACCGGTTCCTGCTCGATTCGGGCGACCTGACGACGCACGGGATTGTCATCGGCATGACCGGGTCTGGTAAGACGGGCTTCTCGATCGGGATCATCGAAGAGCTGCTGAAGGCCAGGGTGCCGGTGATCGTGATCGACCCGAAGGGCGACATGGGGAACCTCGCGCTGGCATTCGACCGGCTGGCGCCGGAGCAGTTCGAGCCATGGATCGACAAGGACGAAGCCGCGCGCGAAGGGAAGAGCGTGGCGGAGATGGCTCAGGCAGCCTCGGAGACCTGGACGAAGGGGCTGCACGATTGGGGCATCGAGCCGGGCGACGTGGCTTCGTACGCTGCCGGGCGGCGGATCAAGATCTATACGCCGGGGGCGACGGCAGGTATCCCGATCAACCTGATCGACTCGCTGGCGGCGCCGGGCGTGGACTTCGAACAGAACGAAGAGGAACTCCGCGACGAGATCGACTCGACCGTCACCGCGCTCCTGGGGCTGGTGAAGATCGAATCGGACCCGGTGAGCAGCCGGGAGTACATCTACCTGTTCAGCCTCATCGAGAACGCGTGGCGGAACAACCAGGACCTGGACCTGCACACCCTGATCGCGCAGGTGGCGAACCCGCCGATCGCGAAGGTCGGGGCGCTGGCGGTGGATGCCTTCTACCCGCAAAAGGACCGGAACGGGCTGATGTTCGCGCTGAACAACCTGGTGGCGTCACCGCCCTTCGAGGTGTGGCGCCAGGGCCAGCCGATCGACATCGAATCGTGGGTGCGGAGCCCCGACGGGGTGCCGCAACTCTCGATCGTTTACACGGCGCACCTGGAGGACGAGCAGCGGGTGTTCGTCACGGCGCTCATCCTGAACAAGCTGAAGACGTGGATGCGGAAGCAGGCCGGAACGAGTGAACTGCGGCTGCTGTTCTACATGGACGAGATTTTCGGGTATTTCCCGCCGACGGCGAACCCGCCCACGAAGAAACCGCTGTTGACTCTGCTGAAGCAGGCGCGGGCCTACGGCGTGGGCATCCTGCTTTCGACGCAGAATCCGGTCGACCTGGACTACAAGGGCCTGGCCAACATGGGCTTCTGGGCGATCGGGCGGCTGCAGACGACGCAGGACCAGAACCGCGTGAAGCAGGGGATCGAGGCGGCGCTCGCCGACGCCGCAAGCGACATCTCGTTCGAGACGCTGATCGGCGGGGTGCAGAAGCGGGTGTTCCTTGTGCACGACATCCATAGGAAGAAGCCGGAACTGGTGAACTCGCGGTTCGCGATGTCGTACCTGCGCGGGCCGCTGACCCGAGACGAGATCCGCGGACTGGGAGAGGCAATCTCGGGGACGCCGGCGGAGAAGCAGGCATCGGCGCCCGCGCCGGCACCGGCAGTGGCGGCGCAGGGGGTCGCCGCGCCCCGGACATCCACGCCGGCGCCCGCGATGTCGCCCGCGCTCCCGGCGCCGTTGAAGGCGAAGTACCTGGACCTGCGCGGCGGGAACATGGCGGAGCCCTACGTGGTGGTGAAGACGGCGGCGCGGTACAAGGCGGGCGGCGTCGCCTCGGAGGAGGTGAAGCGGACACTCGCCTTCCGGCTGGCGCCGGACATGGCTTCGGGGGAGCTGCTGGACCAGGAACCGACCGAGGTGGATGACGACCGGCTTTCGAGCGACATGCCGGAAGGGCTGATGTTTGCCGACCTACCCGCCTTCGCCGCGGCGAACGACGGCGCGAAGGTGATCGAGCGAATACTTCGCGACCGGCTGGACGACCGGCTGACGGCCGAGCTCATTTTCGACCCGGTGACCAAGAAGTTCTCGAACCTTGGGGAGGACGAGGCTGCCTTCGCGGCGCGGCTCGCAGGCACGTCAACGGTTTCGACGAAGCGCGATGCACTGGACACGAAGATCGCCAAGCTCGAGCGCGACGTTTCGATGAAGAGCCAGGAACTCAAGGGTCGGAAGTTCGAGAAGTGGATGTCCATCCTGACGGCACTCCTGGC
Organism: uncultured Dehalococcoidia bacterium; assembly: GCA_937864275.1. Classification (GTDB taxonomy): domain Bacteria; phylum Chloroflexota; class Dehalococcoidia; order Tepidiformales; family Tepidiformaceae; genus Amarobacter. The sequence continues at coordinate 902 of CALMIW010000678.1, read as the reverse complement.
GAACCTGAACGTGTTCACGGGCAGTTCGAAGAAGGTGAAGACGACCGGCATGGGCAGCGTGCTGACCAAGAACCGGATGGAGAACACGGCCGAGAGCCGGAAGGAAGCACTGGAGGCGCAGCTGAAAGAGCTGAAGGCCCAGCGCGAGGAACTGGACGCACCAGACCCCTCGCGGTTCGAGCGACGGACGATCAAGCCGACGAAGACCGACGTTTCGATCGTTCGGTACGACATCGCCTGGGTGTACTGAGGCAACGAGCGGGCGTTCCCACTCCCCGGCCGCCGCCGCAAAGACGGGACTCGAAGTGCCGCGATCGACGGCCATTCGGACGATCCCAAGGGGTTGCCGGCGGGGCTATGCTTCCCGAAAGGGCGGCACGGAAGCCGCATCTCAGGAGGCCCACGATGGGACGTCTCGATGGCAAGGTAGCCCTGGTTAGCGGCGGCGCCCGCGGCATGGGCGCGGCGTTCGGCAAGGCGATGGTGGCAGAAGGTGCGAAGGTTGTCCTTGGCGATCTGCTCGACGCCGATGGACAGGCAACGGCCGCGAGCCTCGGCTCCTCGGCTGCATACGTCCACCTGGATGTGACGAACCGCGAAGACTGGGCCGCTGCGGTGGCGGCCGCGACCTCGAAATTCGGGCGGCTCGACATCCTGGTGAACAACGCCGGCATCGCGAACTTCGGCCCGATCGAGGAGTACACCTACAAGCAGTGGGACACGATCATCGCAATCAACCTGACGGGGGTGTTCAACGGCATCAAGGCCGCGATCCCGGCGCTCAAGCAATCGGGGAAGGGTTCGATCATCAACATCTCGTCGACGGCGGGGCAGATGGGCTCCCCGGCGCCGACGGGCTACAACGCGGCGCAGGTCGGGGGGGGCGGCCTTTCGAAGAACGC
>CALMIW010000677.1 GCA_937864275.1 uncultured Dehalococcoidia bacterium | reverse complement strand
GGCTGGCTCCCGGAGAGCACGACCGCATGCCCCGCCGCCGCGAGCGCGCGCAGGCTGGGCACCGCTAACTCGGGCGAACCCATGAACACCCCCCGATTCGCCGCTGCCGTCATCGCCGCCACTTTTGCACATCGGTGTAGCGCAGAGAACTGGCGAACAGCACCCCGGCCGTCACGTTCTCGAGGTTGTCCGGGTAGGCGTAGACGGAGTGGGGGTAGGCGATGACCACCCCCGGGACCAGGTCCTGCCAGATTTCCTGGAACTGGCGGTAGCTATCCTTGCGGACCTCGAGGTCGTTCGTCGTCCGGCCCTTCGAGATGAGTTCGTCGGCCACGGGGTCTTCGAAGTTCGCGAGGTTCAGGCCTGCCGTCCCCATCTGCGAACTGTGCCAGGCGAAATACGGGTCCGGGTCAGGCCCCTGGTCCCACACCGCCAGGGCGGCTTCGTACCGCCGCGGCACCAGGTAGTCCAGGTGGAGCACCGTGAAGGTCGTGCTCGAAATCGACGCCCGGATCCCGAGCGTCGTCAGTTGCGCCGAGATCTCGTTCGCGACTGCGAACCGCACAGGGTCGTTGTCCACGCGGATGGTGAAGCGGAACTCCTGGCCTTCCCTCGTCAGGATGCCGGTCGATGGCGACTGCACCCAGCCGGCCTCCGCCAGCAACGTCCGCGCCCGGGAAAGGTCCTGGGCCGTCGTTTCGTACTCGCCAGAGTAGGCCCACGTGCCCGGCGCGATCGGCGAAGACGATGCCGTCGCGGCGCCAAAGAAGTTCTTGTCCACGATCCCCGGGCGATTGATCCCCAGCGAGATCGCCTGGCGCACGCGCTGGTCGCGGAACAGCGTGTTGCCCGTGTTCAGATAGAGCAACAGCTGGGAGGAACGCTGGAGTTCGGCCGTCACCGTGTCCTTCACGCCGTTCAGGTCGGTCAGCTGGCCCTGGGTCGGCGAAGTCCGGACGAACGTGCCGTCCACGTCTCCGCCCTGGAGTGCCCGCGTCGCGCTCGCCTCGTCGCTGAAGAACCGCAGCGTCAGTCGCTGGATGCCCGGCTTCCCCAGGTGGTAGCGGTCGTAAGCCACGAGCCGCGCCTCGCGCGAATCCAGCGCTTCGACCTTGTATGGCCCGGTCCCGACCGGGTTCGCGTTGAAGGTGGCGTCGCTCAGATCCCGTACCGGCGTCGTGCCAAGCAGATGCTCCGGCAGGATGCCTATGGTCGCGCTTCGTGCGAGGAACGGCGCCGAAGCCTGCCGCAGGTGCACGATGAAAGTCTGCTCATCTGGGATTTCGAACTCGGCGCCGCGCCAGCCCTCCGCGAGCAACGGGTCGCCGGAAAAGTCCCCGTCGGTGAGCGTGCGGGCCGTGAAAAGGACGTCCCGCGCGGTGACTGCGACGCCGTCGTGCCACTGCAGGTTCCGCCGGAGTTTGAACGTGTAGGTTCGGCCTTCGTCGGTCACTTCCGGCAGCTCGGCCAGGTCGCCGAGAACCTGCCCGTCGGCCCCGACGCGCACGAGTCCGGAGAAGACGAGCTGGCTCAGGTCGGCATCGACTTCGTTCGCGTTCGCAAAGAGCGGGTTCACCCGTTGCCAGGTGCCGGCGACGCCTTCGGTGTAGCGGGACTGGTTGGTGAGGACGACGCTGTCGCTCCCCACGAGACGCAGCGCCAGCGCGCCAGCCGCCGCGAGCACGCCGGCGATGAGGACGGCGGCGACGATCACGGTACGGCGCGAATGCGCTTGTGCGCCTGGCATAGGCAACCGCTACTGCTGCGAAACGCTCAAGAAGGACACCAGGATGAACGCGAGGACCAGCAGGATCGTCGCCTGGAAGAGCGTCCGCTCGAGGCCGCGCTTGGTCCGGTAGACCGAGCCTCCGGACATGCCGCCGAGCGCGGCGCCGAAGCCCGACCCCTTCACCTGGAGAAGGACGACCACAATGAGGATCAACGAGATGGCAATCTGAAGGATGTTGAGAAGCACTGGCGTTACCGTGTCGCGACGAGCGGGGTCTCCGGGTTCGGGCGCCGCTGTTCGAGTGAGAGGATGTCCCGGCTATCGTACAGGCGCATCAGGGTTGCGGCGAGTTTCTCCGGATCGTGCCGGTACCGTTTCTCCCCCGCGACCACGCCGGCCTTTCCCAGCCGCAAACCTTCGAATGCCCGCAATTCGTCGTTTGAAATCGGCACGGCCGTCGACTGCCACGCCTCGGGAAGGCTCGGCGCGATGTTGTTGTTCGCCAGCACCACGTTCAGGATGCCCTTGCCCGTGTGCCGCTCCAGCGTCTCGATGTGGTCGGCCACGCTGAAGTTGTCGGTCTCGCCGTGCTGCGTCGCCACGTTGCAGATGAACACCTTCGTCGCCGAGGTCTGGAAGAGTGCCTTCTGGATTCCGCCCACCAGCAGGTTCGGCAACACACTCGTGTACAGGCTGCCGGGCCCGATGACCACCAGGTCGGCATCAAGGATCGCCTTGACCGCGTCCGGGTGCGCCGCGGCATTGGCCGGGTTCAGGTAGAGGTCCCGAATGCGCGCCCCGTGCTCGGTGATGTTGTGCTCGCCATGGACCATCTCGTCCTTGTGCGTGCGCGCGCTCAGCGTCACATCCTCCAGCGTCGAAGGCAGGATGCTGCCGCGCACGTTCAGCACGCGCGATGCCTCGTGGATCGCCGTCTCGAAGTTGCCGGTGACTTCCGCCATGGCAACGATGAAGAGGTTCCCGAAGGAGTGTCCTTCGAGGCCCGTTCCTTCCGTGAACCGGTACTGGAACAGCCGCGACATGAGCGGCTCGGCCCCGGCGAGGGCGGCGCCACCACCCCGAACTCCTGCCGCAGCCGGCCCGTGCTCCCCCCGTCATCCGCCACCGTCACGATCGCCGTCAGGTTGCTGGTGTGCCCCTTCAGGCCGCGGAGCAGCGTGGAAAGCCCGGTACCGCCGCCAATGGCGACGATCCGCGGCCCGCGTTGCAGGAAGCGCTTGTTGTAGATCGTCTCGGCCAGGCCCTGCTGGCCCTCGCCGCGACTGTCGGGCCGCACGAAGGCAAAGAGCAGCGACTCATTGAGCTTGTAGATGGCGACTCCGACCGTGCTCAGCGAGAGCGCCATGAAGAGCAATCCGCGGCCCCACCGCGGGATGAACTGCAACGTCAGGTAGTAGAAGATGCCCGGCAGTTCGGCCTGCAGGTACGCCTCTTTGAGCACGTAGGCGATGCCGAGGCCCATCAGCGAGGTGCCAAACAGCAGAAGCGCGAGCCACCGCTTGATGTGCATCCCCGGGTACAGCCATTTCAGGGCTGAGTGTTCGCGGATGGTGCGGAGCGTCATCGGTTCGGAGTGTACCACCGTGCTGCGATATCGCTCGGAAGACTAAACATTTAGCTCCTTCTCCAGCAACCCCGTCACCACACCGGCGTTCGCGCGTCCGCGCGTTTCGCGCATCACCTGGCCAACCAGGAACTTGATAGCGCTTTCCTTCCCGGCGTGGAAGTCCGCGACAGCCTTCGGGTTGGCTGCGATGGCCGCCCGCACGGCCCCCACGAGTTCGTCCTCCCCGCTGATCTGCGCCAGGCCGGAGGCTTCGATGATCTCTGTCGCCGGCTTCCCGGTCGCGACCATCTGTTCGAACA
>CALMIW010000676.1 GCA_937864275.1 uncultured Dehalococcoidia bacterium | reverse complement strand
GGGGGAGATCAGCCGGGGCCGGGGGGGACGATCTGGGCGAACTTGATCCCGAGGCCGGGCTTCTTCGCGGCGTCCTTGGACGCGAAGTAGCGGTCGGCCTCGAGCCGGTCCTTCAGCGGGTGCTGTTCGACCGACTGACCGTCCACGGAAACCTTCGCGGGCTGGCTGGCCGCTTCGCGGAGAGCCTCGTCGTCGCTGGAGGAGTTCGTGGGCACGCCAGTACCCCTCTGTTCCTTCCGCCGTGTTGTCGCGCTCACGACGGAAATGCGGCCGAAACGGTCTATGGGTAGAACCCGATCACTCGACCGGCCGTTCGACGGTCGTAATACGCCGCCCGCAGTGGCGGCAAGAGCGCCGACGGCGGATCGCTCCGCTGGGGGCAGCGCGGGTGTAGAGCACCTCGAAGTGGCGACATCCGCACCGCGGGCACGTGAGCCCGCGTGGTTCGGACGGCGGTTTGGCCGGTCGGGCTGGGGTGCGGGGGTTCACCGGCGGTCTCCTCGCAACTGGGACAGCCGCAGCCGGGGGCGCGCCAACACCTTGTGGTCCGTGCCGAAGAGCACGGCGCCCTGCATTGAAGCCGCGACTGCCGCGCCCACCAGGCAGTCGAGCCAGTGGTTGTCGAGCCCCTCCACGCGGAGCTTCCATTCATCGACTGTGCGTCCACGCCCCTCCGTCTTCACGCGGTACTCACTGGTGAGGTGCTCCGACAGCAGCCGGTGCGGCTCGGGCTTGCTGCCGAACAGCGACAGGCACCCCGGGTCGCCCATCGGGACCGCCAGTCGCGCGTGCGCGAAGGACTTCCAGTAGTTGGTGTCGAAGACGACGTGCCGCACGGCGCGTTTGCCGGTGACCACCGGGATGCGCCAGTTGAGCCCGACGCGGTCACCCCGTTTGCGCTTGTAGTCGCTGAAGGGAATGCTCGACGCCCCGACGTAGCGCCCGTGGCTAGGCATGAGCATGCCCGCGTGTGCGCTCTGGCGGCAGAACTGGTAGACCACGTCCGTGGATGAACCCCAGTTGGCATCGATCAGGCAGCGGTCGATGCGGACCATTGCTCCGTCGTCGCGCCGCCATTCGCGTGCCAGGTGCGAGGCCAGCAGACGCTCCAGCCCGGCATAGATCGCCCCTTCGACGCCGGCGCGAGGGGCCGCGGTCGCTAGCGTTCGGCGCATGTCGCGGAGCGTGAAGTATCCGCCCGGCACCTTCTGGTCCGGCTCGGTGCCGTAGTCGATCACGTACCCGGTGAAGTCGTCCTCCCACGCCGCGACGAGGTAGAACAGCGCCTTGCCCTGCACGTCCACAAACATCGTCAGGCGCGTGCAGCCGATCGGCACCTCGGCGCGGGCCTGGCCGTTGACCTTCGCCGCGATCTGATCGGCGCTGAGCAGATCGTCGGCGGCCTGGATCTCCGGGAGCGGCTCGTTCTGGTACTCCGCAAAGAACGCAGCCTCGTCCTGCAGCTTGAGGTTCATCGCGTGCTGGACCGCCGACAGCTCGTCGTGGTTGAACCGCTCTGGCCAGGCGATCACGGCCCCCTCGTCCATCACCGTGCGGTGTTGGCCGTAGAACGCTGTGGCCGCCGCGATGCCACGGTCATTGCGCAGGCCGTCCGCTCGCAACTCCGCGTACTTCTGCCACAGCGCGTCGCGCACAGGCAAGGCGTACATCATCTTCGTCCGCTCGCCCTGCCACTGCGGGTGCTTGTCCCGGTCGAGAATGCGGTCGGCCAGATCGTCGGGGCGGACGACTGTCAGTGTCATCAGGCCCGCGATCTTCTTGCCGGGACCGGCCAGGCCGAGGATCGCGCCCGCGAGGATGCGTTCGCGGTTGGCGCACTGCGACGGCGACCGGGCGCTTTCGTCGGTCTGTGGATCGTCGATGAGAACCAGCGAGGGTCGAGCGGATGTCCCGTCCGCTCGCTTGTGCTTCATGCCGCGGATACGGCCGGTGATTCCGGCGACGCGGATGATGGCGCCGGCGGCCGCGGAGCCGGGGATCGTCGGCAGGACGATCTCCCGCGCCGTCCAGCCGATGTGCGTCTGCTTCCCCTGGTAGAGCTGGCCCGAGGCCCGCTGATGGATGCCCTCCAGGGACCGAATCGGATGGCAGACTTCCGGGAAGTCGCCCGCGAGGAGTTCGCTGTTCTCCAGCTCCGCTTTGATCGATTCGAGCATCCCGGCGGCGTGCTCCTCGTCCGAGCCGATCAGCGCCACGAAGTCGCGGTGGCCGTAGAGCATCGCCCACAGGCACGCCACCTCGCAGAGCGAGGTCTTGCCGCTGCCACGCGGCATGGCCATCGCGAAGAGCCCGCCCTCAAGCACCGCCTGCTCGCTCTTGGCGATGACCTTCAGGTGGTCACCCGACCACTTGAGGTGAAAGGTCTGCAGGAAGTACGTTTCGCAGAAGAACCGGAAGTCCCGCGCCGCCCGCTCGCGCCGCGCCGGATCGGCCACCGGCGGGAGGTCGCCGATGTCGCGCCCAGAGAGCGAGAGCACAGCATTGCCCAGCCGCGCCCGCCCCGTTCCCCGCGCCCGCGCGCGGCCGCGCGCCC
>CALMIW010000675.1 GCA_937864275.1 uncultured Dehalococcoidia bacterium | reverse complement strand
CGGAGAAGGCCGATATGCCCTGAACTCCGCCGTCGAGGTCATCGGGGGTTCGATCCGTGGGCGCTGGAGATCGACGGTGAATCAGGCGGGCTGCCGCGGCTGCTCGGCCCCGCAGGTCCCGGATGCAAGCCCGGACCCGCCGGGCGCCCATCTGGCCAGGTATGGCGTGGACGGGACGCGCTACGGCGACGCCGGCTATGCCGAGTCGTCGGGAAGCCCGCTCTGGCCATGGCCGAACGAGGCACGAATTCGTACCGAGATGTGCGTGCAGACCGCTCGCGGCTTCTGCGCGGAAGGGAAGACGTTGACGACTTACGTCGCCGGATCGGATGCCGGGAAGGCGGCGCCGACGATTCACGACTGACCGCCCATGGTCGACAAGAAGCAGCTACTGGCCCGGGCCTGGTCCTCTTCCGGACTGGCGCGTGCCGCGATCCGCGCCGGCTTCGGCCCGCGCCGGGCACTCGTGGTACTCGCATACCATCGCATCCTCGATATCGGCGACGAGGATCGCTTCGCATCCGATCCTGAGCTGGTCAGTGCTACCGTCGCCGACTTCGAGTGGCAGATGCGTTTCGTGCGCGAACACTTCTCGCCACTGACGTTCCGCCAAGTCATCGACCACCAGGAACGTGGCCTGGAGCTGCCGGATCGCAGCATCATCGTGACCTTCGACGACGGTCACATCGACAATTACACGCTGGCGTTCCCGGTGCTCCGGACGACCGGGGTCCCGGCGACGATCTTCCTCTCCACCGACTACATCGGGGCGGGACGTCCCTTCTGGTTCGACCACGTCGCGAGCATCCTCTTCCGCGCAAGCGAGGGCCCGCTGGAGTTGAAGTCGATCGGGTTCCGGGGTGAGCTGTCGGACGGGCGGTCGAGGCGTTTCGCGGCATCGCAGGTGCTCGGGGCACTCAAGCGAGTGAAGGAGTCGACGCGTCTCGCCTGCGTCGAGGAGCTCGGCGCTCAGGCGGGTTCGGCGACGGCCACCGAAGACGATCCAGCCGTGTTTGCGATGGACTGGGCGCAGGTCAGGGAGATGGCGCGGTCTGGTATCGAATTCGGATCCCACACCGTCTCGCATCCCATCCTTGCCAACGTCGAGCGGGCGCAGCTCGTGCGGGAACTGGTCGAGTCCCGCAAGTCGATAGAGACACACACGGGTCGACCGGCCGAGGTGATCGCTTACCCGATCGGGAAGAGGTTCGCATACGACGAGGCGGTGATCGGCGCCTGCCGGGACGCCGGATACCGCCTCGGCGTGTCCTATGAATCCGGCGTCAACGAGTGGCCCTTGCCAATGCCGTTCGAGTTGCGTCGCCTCGCCGTCGAACGCTACACCGACCGCACCATGTTCGAGTCGCTGCTCTCCCTGCCGCGGCTGTTCGGATGATGGACGGGAAGGACGAGCTGACCGCCAGTGCCGTCTTCTGGTGGGCCGATCAAAGCGCGGGATGGATCTACCTCCTTCCGCCCCTGGTCGACCTCCACGTCCTCTGCGTCGACCCGTTGCCGGAAATCACCTGGCTGATGCATCACAGTTCCCGCCGCGTCACCGTGGTCTGCACGAGCGAGGCACGGGCCGACGAGGCTGGCCGCCTCAACGCAGGCAGTAGCGACCGGATCGAGTGGCTGTCGCTCGATGAACTGCTCGACAAGTGCGCGGGATCCACCCGCCGCTTCGACGGGCTGGTGATGCACGACCCTCAGGCCCGCGTGGCCCATTCGTCGGGCCTCGACGCGGTTCGTCGATTGATCGACGTCCTTCCCGACCTCCTGACGGAGGAATCCTTCGTCTATCTGGGCATGAAGCGCCGCCTGTCGCCGTTCGATTCACCGCGTGATCCCCGCGCACCGCGAGGGACACGTCCACTTTGGTCCCACCGACGGATCGTCGAATCGGTTCGGTCGGCTGGCTTTGCCTCGATCCGTCGCGTGCCCTACCTCCTGGATCGTTCGCGTGTCGTCGACGTACTGGCGGCACCCTACCGGGCGACGACGAACGCCCATTCGTGGCGTGAACGCCTGAAGGAAGGGATCCTGGGACCCGTGGGAGCACCCCTGCTGGCGCCGGCCATTGGCTATGTCGGCACCAAGGGACTGCCTTCGCCGAGCGTAGTCGATGAGGTCCGTGCGCTGGTCAGCGGGATCCTCGAGGCCCGAGCGGGAGACCTGGACTTGACGCAGTTCCGTCTGGCGCGCGGGGACAAGGCCATTCTCGCCTTTGAACACCGCGCAAGCGACGAGCGCGGCGCAATCGCGGTGGTTACCGAGGACCCTTCGGTACTCCGCGGACGCCGCGCGGAGGCGCGCATTCTTGGTCGGCTCGCCGGGCTGTCGGCGCGGATCCAGAACCGGGTTCCGCGCCACTTCGGCGAACACTCCCTCGGGCGCTACCGCTGCTTCGTGATCTCGGCATTCGAAGGGGTGACCCTGGACGCAGACTCCACGCGGCTGCCCTCCCTCACGGAACAGGCCATGGAGTTCCTGAACGAGCTGCAAGCCGAGACTTGCGTGGCTACGGTGCTCGACGAGGCAGCCATGTCCGTCCACGTCACTTCGATCTTCGAGGATGCCGTGGCGCGGAACCCGTCGGTAGCCACCGCCCTGCAAACGCTGCACTTGCTGGTCAGGCAACGGCTCGCCGGCCGCAGGCTTCCGCTCGTGTTCACCCATGGCGACTTCAAGGTCGAGAACGTCATGTACCGGCTGGCGGACGGCCGAATCACCGGCGTCATCGACTGGGAACACGCGAGCCCTGCCTCGCTACCCCTCGTGGACCCGCTCTACCTGTTCCTCTACAACCGTACGCTGCGTGGAATGAGTTGGCTGGACGCGCTGGATGGCGTACTCGATCCCTCGAGCCTGGCCCCGATGGAACACGCCCTTCTCACGCGACATCTCCAGGTACTTCAGCTGCAGCTCGCCGACTACTGGCCGCTTGCCGCACTCTTCGTGGCGCACCACGTCGGGCGACGAGTCTCGCTCGATCAGGACACAGCGACCTACCTGAGGCTCGGTGAGATCCTGGCCCGCCACGCCCACCGGGCAGCGAGCCCTTCGGACCCCGCCGTTCAGAACGTCTCGTAGGCCCCGGCGTCCGGCGCGGCGCCCTTCGGGCGAACGGTACCCTGTACATCCAGAGCGGGGGCGGTTGTGCCGGCCAGCGACCCACGGCCCACGTCGGCCGCCGGCGCGCCCGTCTTGAGCCGGAAGTCACCGGACGCAGGCGCGACGAACAGGGCGGCACTCGTCGAGTTCACGGATGACGTGTCGCGACCGGAGCCCCGCCACGTCGCGAGACTGATGGTCGTCGAGTCGCCGTCGAGCGAGAAGCGATCCGAGACCACGTTGGCCTCGCTGCTGAACGTGCCGTGGTCGACTGCGATACTGCCAGCGGC
>CALMIW010000674.1 GCA_937864275.1 uncultured Dehalococcoidia bacterium | reverse complement strand
GTCGCTGCACGGCGAAGCGACCGTCGACCGCGTGTGGCGGCTGCGGGTCGACGCCCGGGGGGAGCCGCAGGCGCCCGGCTGAAGCGGGACCCGCGGCGATCGCGAGCGTCCGCGGGCCGGGCCGGAAGCCGTCGCGCCGGGATCAGGCGAGGTCGCGGACGAGCGCGGCGCGCGTCGCGTCGCCGACCGCGGGGATCGACGCAACGAGTGCGGCGTGGTCGACGCCCATCCCGAGCGCCGCGCCGGCCTTGAGCGACGCGACCATCGCGGGGGACAGCTCGAAGCGCAGGAAGTGCACCGACGACGTCTTCTCGTCGTTCTCGCGCTCGAGGTCCTCGTCGGCGATCGCGAAGACGCGCGCGTGGCCCTCGACCTGGACCCAGGTCCGGTCCTCGACGCCCTTCAGCCGCGCGAGCGCATGCTTGCGCTCGTCGACGTCCTCGTACTCGATCAGCATCGTCGCCTTGAAGTTGGAGCCGTCCGGCACGAGCGGATCGTAGGCATCGATCTCGTCCTGGATGCCGGCCTCCTCGAACGTCTTCTCGATGCGCAGCATCTCCTGGATCTGGTAGCGCATCGTCAGCTCGTCCTCGAACAGCAGCGTCACGTGCTCTCCCAGATGCACGATGCGGCTCTTCTTGTGCTCCATCACCTTCGCGCGGAACTCGTTGCGGGCCTTGGCGTAGGCCTCGAGCGTCATCAGGGATTCCCGCGTGATGCGGGGCGCACGCCCCGCGCGTCCGGTCGTCGTCATCATCGTCATCGTCGTCGTGGTTTTCCGGCGGCGCGCTCGCGCCGCCCGTCTTCGAAAGTTCAGTCGATCCCGTAGGCGATCCGGACGAGCGTGATCGGGTGCTCCTTGCGCCCGTGCGCCTCGCCCTCGCCTTCGATGCCCTGCACGATCCGCCGCCCCGCGATCGGGCAGTCGGAGCTCACGTAGTCCGGAGCGGGCGAGGCCATCTGGCGGAAGACCGGCTTGCCGATCTTCATCGAGGCCTCGAAGAACTCGGACTTGACGCCCCAGGTGCCGTCGTGGCCCGCGCAGCGCTCGACCGTGTTCACCTCGGTGTCCGGCACCCACTCGAGCACCTCGCGCGTCTTCTGGCCGACGTTCTGCACCCGCGAGTGACAGGGGATGTGGTAGCTCACCTTGCCCAGCGGCTTCGCGAAGTTTTTCTTCAGCAGCCCGTCCTTGTCGCGCGCGACCAGGTACTCGAACGGGTCGAACATCGCCTTCGCGACGAGCTGCACGTCCGGGTCGTCCGGGAACAGGAGGCGAAGCTCCTGCTTGAACATCAGCGTGCACGACGGCACCGCGGTGAGGATCGCATATCCCGCGCGGGCGAGCTTCGCGAGCGCCGGAATGTTGACGTCCTTGAGCTTCTCGACCGTCTCGAGGTCGCCGTGCTCGAGCTTGGGCATGCCGCAGCACTTCTCCTTCTCGGCGATGACGTACGGGATCTCGTTGTGCGCGAGGATCTTCACCAGGTCGTGGCCGATCCCGGGCTCGTTGTAGTTGATGTAGCAGGTCGCGTAGATCGCCACCTTGCCGGGCGTGCGGCTGCCGTCCTTCACGGGGAACGCGGCGCTCGTCGCCACGTTGGCGCGGAACTTCGCGCCTGCGTACTCGGGTACCCAGGCGGTCCTGTCGACGCCCAGCGTGCTTTCCATCAGGCCGCGCGCCGCGCCCGACCTGTTGAGTGCATTGGTCACCTGCGTGACGACCGGGATGCTCGCGAGCGTGCCGAGGCCGTCCGTCGAGGCGAGCAGCTTGTCCTTGAAAGGGACCTTGCCGCTCGCGAACTTCACCGCCTTGGCGCGCAGCATCAGGTGCGGGAAGTCGAGGTTCCACGGGTGCGGCGGCACGTACGGGCACTTGGTCATGTAGCACACGTCGCACAGGTAGCACTGGTCCACCACCTTCCAGTACGCCTCCTTCGCGACCCCGTCGACTTCCAGCGTGGGGCTTTCGTCGACCAGGTCGAAGAGCGTCGGGAACGAGCCGCACAGGCTCACGCAGCGCCGGCACCCGTGGCAGATGTCGAACACGCGCTCCATCTCCGCGAAGAGCTTCGCTTCGTCGTAGAACTCCGGATTCTTCCAGTCGAGGGGATGCCGGGTGGGGGCCTCGAGGCTGCCTTCTCTCACGCTCATGGCTCTTTCGTCCTAGCTGGTTCGCCAGCAAAAAGGGGCGGTCGCCCGCCCCTTTGGTTCGCGTCGCGCGGGTTTCTCCGCTCCGCGGTCAGTCCACCAGCGCGTCGAGCGCCTTCTGGAACTTGTTGGCGTGCGAGCGCTCGGCCTTGGCCAGCGTCTCGAACCAGTCGGCGATCTCCTCGAAGCCCTCGTCGCGGGCGCTCTTGGCCATGCCCGGGTACATGTCGGTGTACTCGTGCGTCTCGCCGGCCACGGCCGACTTGAGGTTGTTGCGCGAGGAGCCGATCGGCAGGTCCGTCGCCGGGTCGCCCACCTGCGCCAGGTAGTCGAGGTGGCCGTGCGCGTGGCCCGTCTCGCCCTCGGCGGTGGAGCGGAACAGCGAGGCGACGTCGTTGTTGCCTTCCACGTCGGCCTTGTTTGCGAAGTAGAGGTAACGGCGGTTGGCCTGGGACTCGCCGGCGAAGGCGTCCTTGAGGTTCTGGTGGGTCTTGGTGCCTTTGAGGGGTTTCATGCGGGCCTCCTGGTTGGGTGACGATGCCGTGCGGCATCCGTCGGATGGACAACTGTAACGCCGGCAATCGTAGGACGGGCAGCGACTCTTGGTCCAATAGATTGTTCCGATTCGCGCGATTGGCGGCGCCAATGCATGCGGCCGCGCGCATTCACCCGACTGCCGGCCGCGCTCCGCGGCGGCGAAGCGCCTGGAACGGCCTTTCCGCGAGGCGGTGGGAGGCGACGCTCGCCGCCACGGCGGCGGCGGCCGCCGCGGCGAGGTAGAGCCGCTCGTCCGCCGCCGGCGGCACGACCTTCGCGACGGCCAGGGCCACCGGGAAGGGCCAGAGGTAGAGGCTGTAGCTGATTTCGCCGAGGAAGAGCACCGGCCGGGTCGCGAACAGGGCGCGCGAAAGGGCGCCATCGAGCGACACGCCGGCCACCAGCAGCGCGCAGGCGCACGCCGCGAGCGGCTGCCAGGCGAAGAGCAGCGGGCTTCCCGCCCAGTAGGTGTCGACGTGGAAGTGCAGGAGGTAGAGGAGGACCACGAGCGCGGCGAGGCCGATGGCCACGAGGCTCCCGGAAAGGCGTCGCGGCAGCGGGCCGCGATGGCGCTCGAGGGCGCGAACGGCGCAGGCGCCGAGCAGGCCGGCCCCGAACAGGTCGAGCGCGCCCGCCAGTTGCCGGAATGCGAAGTCGAGCAGCTCGACGGGCCCGTCCCGGCCGAGCCCGAACATCGTGCCCTTCCAGGCGGCGGC
>CALMIW010000673.1 GCA_937864275.1 uncultured Dehalococcoidia bacterium | reverse complement strand
GGCCTCACCGCCGACGGCAGCGACAAGCTCGCTCGCTTCGTCGACCTCTGCGACACGTTCCACCTGCCCTGCGTGAACTTCCTCGATCAGCCCGGCTTCGTCATCGGCACATGGGGCGAAAAAGCCGCCACGATCCGCAGGGGCGCCTCGGCCATGGCCGCCGTTTTCCAGGCCACCGTCCCGTGGGTCACCATCGTCATCCGCCGTGCCTATGGCGTAGCCGGCGCGGCTCATGCCAACACCGCGAAGCTGAACCTGCGCTACGCCTGGCCCAGCGCCGACTGGGGCAGCCTCCCACTCGAGGGCGGCATCGAAGCCGCCTACAAGCGGGACCTTGCCAACTCGCCAGACCCGGACGCCCTTCGCGCTGAACTGATGGAACGCCTCGGGGCCGTCCGCTCCCCCCTCCGCACCGCCCACGCGTTCGGCATCGAGCACATGATCGACCCGCGCGAAACCCGCCCCATCCTTTGCGAGTGGGTCCACCAGGCCTACGCCGTCGCCGCCCACTCCCTCGGCAAGAAAGCCCGCGGCTTCCGCCCCTGACCCGTTCGATCGGAGCACCCACAGCAATGCGGGTCGGCCCCACCCTCGGTGAAGGGCCACCCAAATTCCCTCGCCAACCCGCTAGAATCGCCCATCCAACGCCGCTGGAGGTTCCCCATGCCCGCCCTCGATGGAGTCAAAGTGCTCGACCTCACCCAGTACGAGGCCGGCACGTCGTCCACCCAGTACCTCGCCTGGTTCGGGGCCGACGTCTACAAGGTGGAACGCCCCGGAATCGGCGACCCGGGACGCCATGTCTCCGGCAGCGGCAAGGATTCCTACTACTTCCTCAGCTTCAACAACAACAAGAAGAGCATCGCCATCGCCCTCGATACCCCCGAAGGCCGCGACCTCTTCCTCAAACTCGTGCCGAAGGTCGATGTCGTCGTCGAGAACTTCACGCTCGGGACCATGGAGAAGCTCGGCATCGGCTACGACGTCCTCAAAGAAGTGAACCCCGCGATCATCTACGCGACCATCAAGGGCTTCGGGACCACCGGCCCCTACAGCGAGTTCAAGTGCTTCGATATGGTCGCCCAGGCCGCCGGTGGCTCCTTCAGCGTCACCGGCCTGCCCGATGGCACGCCCATGCGGCCCGGCGCCACCTTCGGCGATACCGGCTCCGGCGTGCACTGCGCCCTCGGCATCCTCGCCGCCTACATCCAGCGCCTCAGCACCGGAAAGGGCCAGGTGGTCGAAATCGCGATGCAGGAAATCATCGCCAATTTCATGCGCGAACCCATGTCCCAGCGCGAATGGCGCGGCAACCCCATCACGCGCCGCGGTAACCGCACCGTCGTCCCCACCGATCTCTACCCCTGCGCCGGCGGCGGTCCGAACGACTATCTCTACATCTTCACCGCCACCAACCGCATGTGGGATGCGCTCACCATCGTCATCGAAAAGCCCGAACTCGGGACCGACCCCCGCTTCCTCACCACCCGCGACCGCCACGCCAACGGCGACGCCCTCTGGGAGATCATCGCCGAGTGGACGCGCCAGCGGGATAAGTTCGAGGCCATGGAAACCCTGGCGGCCGCCGGCGTCCCCTGCAGCGCCATCTACGACACCGCCGACATCCTCGATGACCGCCACCTTAAGGCGCGCAACATGATCCGCACCATCCACCACCCGACCGTCGGAGACTTCCAGCTGCTCGCGCCGCCGGTCCATCTCAGCGACTCCGAGGTCGACGTCGTCCCGGCGCCGCTCCTGGGCGAACACACGGCGGCCATCCTCTCAAGAGAACTCGGCCTTTCCGCAGCCGATCTCAAGTCGCTCGAAAGCGCCGGCGTCCTCGGTCTCGAACCGCCCGTCTTCGCCGCCACCCGCTAGCGCTCGAACTCCGGGGGAGTCCCGGTTACAGCCGCCCGGCCGCCTTCTGCCAGGCCACCTGGTCGCGGATGGTCTCGGCCACGGGCCGGAAGCTGGCGCCCAGTTCCTGCTCGGCCAGGGAGTTGTCAGCCGTCGCGTTACAGCGGATCACCCACGTGCTGCCCGGGTCGATTGGCAGCCGGAAGGGTGCGATCCGCTGGATCGCGCCCGCCGCGACGGCGCTGAAGTGCGCCGCCGCAGCCGGGACCGGCACGCGCGGACGCCGCACCCCGGCTTCGCCCTGAACCATGCCGGCCAGCTCGCGGATGCGGACGTACTGGCCCCCGAGCATGTAGCGTCGCGGGCCCTTGCCGGCTTCGAAGACTCGCGCCTGCGCCGTCGCAAGGTCGCGCACGTCCACCACCGGCAGGCCGCCGCTCGGCAGGAACGGGGGCAGCCCGCGCGTGAAGTTCCGCGCGTACAGGGTGCTCTCGTCGTCTTACGGGTCG
>CALMIW010000672.1 GCA_937864275.1 uncultured Dehalococcoidia bacterium | reverse complement strand
GGCCCCCCGCCCCCCCCCCCCCCCCGCCCCGCCGACCCCCCCCGCCACAATGTCGTCTCCACCAGCAAATACACCATCCAGCGCGCCGCCGACGGGCTCTTCGAAGAAGTCGTTGCTGACGTCGCCAGGGAATACCGCAACACCACCCACAGCAAGGAGCTCTTCGATTCGCTCCTCGCCAAGCTCATCCTCAGGCCAGAGCGTTTCGACGTGATCGTCACGCCCAACGAGTACGGCGACTTCCTCAGCGACATGGTCTACGGCCTCATCGGTTCGATCGGTCTCGGCGCCAGCGCCTCCTACGCCTTTACACCCAGCCATCAGCCGAACATCGGCATCTTCGACCCCGCCGGCGGCACCGCCCCCGACATCGCCGGCAAGGGCATCGCCAATCCCAGTGGCGCGATCGAGGCCTTCGGTTACCTGCTCGAATACTGCGGCCACTTCGACATGTCCCGGCGGCTCCTCCAGGCGATCCACGACTGTATCGCCAACAACGAGAAGACCGGCGACCTCGGCGGCAAGCTCAACACCATGGGCTACACGAAAGCCGTCATCGCCAGGGCCACCGCCGGGTAGGTCGCAGGAGCCGCGGCTCGCTGAACTCCTCTGTGCCGGCACGCCAATGCTGTCGAAATTCCCGGTGAGCGGCATGCTCATGGGATTTCGGCATGGCAGACGAAGAGCAACCGATACGCATCGACTGCGACGTTACCTGGGAGGACTTGCGAGAGTTCTACAACTTCACGAACCTCGGCAGCGGACTTCGCTACACCTGGCTGGCGAACTACTCCTGGCGCATCTACTTCCTTGGCTTTCTCATGTGTCTCGGCGCCACGCTGCTGTTGTTCGCGCTCGAACGAACCCTCATCTCGCTCTTGCTCGGCGCCGGGTCGTTCGGCCTGATATACGCCTGGTTCGTCTTCGATGGCGTCTTTCGTCGCGATCGCACCTGGGAGAAGAACTGGCAGCGATTCAAGCAGGATCCCCAGTTCGTCAACTCGATCGGGCCGACCAGCTACGAGTTGTCGCCGCGGGGCGTTTTGGAGTCTCGCCGGGAGACGACGGCCTGGCGCCCATGGTCGGGCATCGAACGAATCGAACTCCCACAGGGCGCCGTCTACCTCTACACGGGACCGGTGACAGCCTTCGTCATCCCCGCAGCGGCCTTCTCTTCTGCCGAAGGCGCCGGGCGCCTCGCGGACACGCTGCGGGGTTGGAAGCGGGATTCGGCCGATGCCCATTGGACGATCGCCGAGGGCGAAACCGTGACCCCTCGCTTCGATGTCACCGAGGCGGACATCTATGCTTCTGCACTGCTGAGTGCGAAACCGCTCGCCCCCGCCCGTTCGGAGCTGGGCTGGGCGGCCTTCTCCGGATTCATCGCCTTCGGGATGTGGCCATGGTCCCATTCTGCAACCGCGTTGGTTGTCGGGCCGTGGTGTGCGCTTACCGTCTTCTATTCCCTCGTTGGCTCGCGTTTGCTGGACCGGTTCCTTCGGCGCAGGCACGCACGCAAACAGCTGGCAACGCCCGACCGTCTCGCCGGCTTCACCGGGATGACCCTCGGCATCGCCGCGGATGGACTCCCCGAGGCTTCGCCGCGCTCTCGCCACAAGGAGTCGTGGGCGGCAATCGCTCGCATCGTGCCTCAGGAGTCTGCGACGTTCTTCCTGAACCGTACTGGCCTCGTCTACATCCTGCCTGCCAGGGCCTTCCCGACCGAGGACGCCTACTTCGACTTCGTCGAGAAGGCCATCGAGTACCGCCGTCAAGCCCTCGACTCAGCCGCCTGAAACGGCCCGTTGTCGGCTGCTGTAACGCACAGCGTATGCCCACGACCAGCCCGTACAAGAAACGCGCTCACCCGCTCTCGCTACCGCTCCCGGACAACGTAGGTCAGGTGCGTAACCTTCGGGGAGGGTTCCGCGCGGACCGGCTCCAGGGCCACGCGGCCCGCGTCCACGCCCTCGAACAGGCGGATGCCGGAGCCGAACAGCACAGGTGAGAGCGCGATCGAGAACTCGTCGATCAGGCCGGCGTTCACGTACTCCAGGATCGTTTCGCCGCCGCCCGCGATACGGACGTCGCCGTCGCCGGCGGCCACGCGGGCCTGGTCGAGCGCCGTCTCGATGCCGTCGTTGACGAAGTGGAAGGTGGTGCCGCCCGGCCGCTCCCACGGCTCACGCTCCTCGTGCGTCACGACGAACACCGGCGTGTGGAACGGTGCCTCCTCCGGCCACATCTGCTCGCCGGCGTCGAACATGCGCTTGCCCATGACGCTCGCGCCGGTGCGCTCGAACGTCTCCCGCAGGATGTCGTTGTCGCGCCCTTCCTCGCCGCCCTCCCCGAGCTTCAGATTCTCGCGGAAGAACCGCTGCGGGAAGACCCACTGCTGCAGTTCCATCCACTGCTGCCCCATCAAGGCCCCGAGGGACTCGGGCGCGATGAACCCGTCCAGCGACATCGACACGCTGAAGAACACCTTCCCGGCCATCAGCCCTCCACTCCCTTCCGAACGAGTTCTGCGACGTAGGCAGCCAGGTTGCTCAGCGTCTGCCGGCCACCCTCGATCGCGTGGTACTTCTCGACCGCCTCGTCGCGCAGCTCTTTGGTGGGGAACAGCGTGCGCATCTCGATCAGGGTCGCCGCGCCATCGGACTCAAACGTGAGGACCGACGCGAAGGCGTTCGGGTCGTCCCGGGACTCGCCGTGGAGCAGCGCAATCCGCTCCGGCGGGGCGATCTCGGTCCAGGTGATCCACTCCTGGTAGTCCGTCCCGTCCGGTCCGTGCATCACGAAGTCCCACTCGCCGCCGACGCGGAACTCGAACGCCCGCGTGGTGGTGGTGAATCCATCCGGTCCCCACCACTGCGACAGGTGCCGGACCTCGGTGAACGCCTCGAACACCAGCTCCCGTGGGGCATCGATGACCCGGGAGATGGCGACCTCGCGGTCGGCCGTCGCGGACTGCGCCGGCGCTCCTCGTCCCTTCGTGCTCATCAAGCTACTCCTCCTGCCGTGACTGCTTCAGGTCCTGCACGTACGCGTCCAGCCGGTCGAAGCTCTCGTTCCAGAACCGCTCGAACCCGCCGGTCCACTCGTGGATCGGTCGCAGCCCCCGGGCGTCAAGGGCGTACAGGCGCTGCTTGCCCGCCTTGCGGTCCCGCACCAGCCCGACCTCCCGGAGCACCCGCAGGTGTTTGGAGGCCCCCGGCTGGGCGATCCCCAACTCTTGGGCCAACTCGGTAACCGGCCGCTCACCCGCACGCAGCAGAACCAGGATCTCCCGGCGCTGCGGCTCGGCGATCGCGTTGAAGACGTCCGATGTCGTCGCTGCACGTGCCACGGGGGAATCATATGCCCATATCGGCATGCGTCAAGGTTGACGGATCGCGGAACATCTCGCGATCGGAGTCTGTGCTCGCCTGCTATCGCGCGGTTAGACTCTCCACTGTCTTCCGCAATCCGCTCACGACCCGTTCATCGCGAGGCCTCATGTCTGGCTCAAATCGCCTACCGAGGAGTTCCTGTATGCCGACGACGTATCGCGCAGCGATAGCTATACGCTGTTCGTCCGTATAGCCTCTTTCTCCCTCCGAGAAGCCGCGCGCGAATTCCTTGGAATAGGATTTCGGATTCAGTTCGTCGAGCGCTCCCAACTCGAATCGCTCCATCTGCGAGTCGTAGTCTGACGCCAACCAGAACCTGGACGAATCCATCGTCAGGATCTCGTCCTGGCTCACGATCTTCCCGCCCCTGTTGGTTCCGTGCTCAAACTTCGTATCGACCAGGATGATGCCTCTGGTCCGCAGGAACTGGGCAGCCATGCCGAATGCGACCAGCCCACTATTGCGTATAGCAGTGTACTGCACAGTCGTAATCAGGCCTTGCCGTAACATCTCTTCAGCAGAGGTTGTCACGTCGTGTTCTTCTGACTTCGTCGAAGGGGTATCCATGACATAGGGCAACGGACCATTCGCAACCAGGCCTTCCGGGATAGCATGTCCCGCAAACATCGTGTCTCCCCGCTTCCATGCCTGGTAAAGCGATGTCGAAGTTGAACTCGTCGCCATATATGCCCTGAAGATGTTCTCGACAGGGATGAGTTGCAGGTTCTCGGCGGCGATGACGACGTCGTTATCCTCGAGGCCGGGGACGTCAAATTGCGAAGTGCCTATCGCAGGCTCGACCAACCGTCTCATGTAGTTGTGGTTCGCCGCGAGAATCTGGTCCT
>CALMIW010000671.1 GCA_937864275.1 uncultured Dehalococcoidia bacterium | reverse complement strand
AAGCCGAAGCGCGGAGACCCCTACAAACCTCGATCTGCTCGCCAACTCGATTTCTTAGGACAACGTTGGCGATTTTCCATGCTGCTTTCCGTCGTCACGATGGGTGCCTGGATCGGACTCATGAACATGATCGAGTGGTTTCAGTAGGTGCCGTGATGGTCAAATGGCGAAACAACAAGGACTTCGCGCGGGGAGGAACGGCCGGGAACCAAGGTGTTTGACGTCACCCTCTTCGCCCTTGGCCTGTTTCTCTTCTGGGCCGCATTCATCACGTGGGTGCGATTCGACTGGATCGACACGCGCCTCCTGGGCGGACGGTGGAACCGACTAAAACGCGGCAACAGCAAAGTTGAAGAGCTCGATCCTTCCGGCGAAGAGAATCTCGCGGCCTTGCCGGAAGCATGGTCGGAATGCAGTCCGTCCAGGCGCGACTCCAGTTGCCGATGATCCTTGGGGTGGCTGGCTTCTTGGCCATTGCATTCGCAATACAGCGGATGATGGAATAGGCCCGCCAACTCCCGTCGTCGTGACACGCCTGCGTTCGCACTTCTGCGCCCAATCCCCCACCATCGGGCCATGCGAATCCTCGGAATCGACCCGGGACTGAACACCACCGGCTGGGGCGTCGTCCAGACCACCGGCAGCAACGACTGCGCCTGGGCCGCTCATGGTGCCATCCGCACGAAGCCCGCCGACGCGAAGACGCACCGCCTTGTCCAGCTCCGCGATGCCGTCTGCAAGCTCGCGCGCGAACACCAGGCCACCCACGGTGCGATCGAGGCCGGTTTCGTCGGCAACAACGCCCGCAGCGCCATGGCCCTTGGCGAAGCGCGCGCCGCCTGCATCCTCGGGCTCGCCGATGCCGGGCTTGAGGTTGTGGAGTATTCGCCGGCCCTGGTGAAGTCCACCGTCGCGGGGTACGGCCGCGGCGAGAAGTCGCAGGTCGCGGAGATGGTGCGCCTCCAGCTCCGCCTTCCCAAGGTCCCGACCCCGGAAGACGCCGCCGACGCCCTCGCGGTCGCCATCACGCACTGGGCCCACGCCCGGCTGGCACGATAGAAGACATAAACCGTCCGCCGCTGCGCCGCTTCGAGCCGCTCGTTACAATTTCACCGAACTGACCTCGAGGTGTTTCTCCATGGACGAGCAGGCCGCAGCAGCGAAGAAGACGATCCTCCGCACCATCCCCTACGGGCTCTACGTGCTGGGTGTCACCCACGACGGAGAGGATTCAGCCGCGTGCATCAACTGGGTCACCCAGACGGCTTTCGAGCCCCCGCTCATCGTGATGGGCGTGAAGAAGGACAGCGGCGCCTACGCCCTCCTGAAGCAGAGCGGCAAGTTCGCGCTCTCGTTCCTGGAAAGCGGCCAGAAAGACCTCGCCTTCGCCTTCTTCAAGCCGACCACCGTTGAAGGCAACACCATGAACGGCGCGGAATTCGTCCGCGGCGAACAGAGCGGTGCAGCCGTGATCGCCGCGGCTCCCGCCTTCATCGAAGGCCAGTACGTCGACGAAGTCGACATCGGCGACCACAGCTGCATCGTGGGCAAGGTCACGAACGCCGTCCTGAAGCGCGACTACTCCATCCTCACGCTGAAGGAATGCGGCGTGAACTACGGCGGCTAGCCGGTTCGCAAATTGGGGGCCCAGCCGAAGCAACCGGACGGCAGGGCGCTGAAACAGGCGTGCGCGTCCCCTCGAGGTACCGCTACTTCGAGCACATCCGCCGGGTGAGTTCCCAGACCATCTGGCAGTTCAGCCGGAACGACTCCAGGCTGACGCGTTCGTTGTGGCCGTGGACCCCGCGGGCGATGTCCGGGGTTGTGAGGCCACCGGAGAAGCCATAGGAGATCATCCCCCGGTTCCGCAGCACACTGCTGTCGGTGAACCCCACGGTCATTCCGGGCACCACCACCGCATCCTCGACGTGGTCGTGGATCACCTCCGCCATCACGCGGAAGAGTTCGGTGTCGTAGGGGTTCGTGTCGGACCATCCGACGTGCACGCGCTCAATCGTCACCTTGGGGTCGTCGATCACCGCCATGAGCTCGGCCTCGAAGTCTTCCGGCTTCACGCCCGGGAGCAGGCGGATGTCCAGCGTCGCTTCGGCCCGGGCGGGGATGACGTTGTGCTTGATGCCGGAGGTGGCGGTCGTCGCGCTGATGGTGTTCTGGAGCAGTGCGCGGATGCGCGGGTCTTTCTCGGCGGCGGCCGTGAGCGCGGCGACGGTGGCTTCGCCCTTGTAGACGCCGGCGCGGTTCAGCCGCCCGAAGTACTCCTGCAGCACCGGCGCCACCGTCAGCGGGCGGTTCCATTCCTGGATGCGGTACATCGCGCGGACCAGCCGGTCCAGGGCGTTATCCTCGTGCGGCACCGAGCCGTGGCCGGGCCGGCCTTCTGCCACCAGGCGCAGCCAGAGGGGGCCTTTCTCGCCGACGGCGATGCTGTAGACGGGCCGCTCCACCCCGAAGACCTCGGTCGTTCCGCCGCCGCCCTCGTTGATGACGTACTCCGCCTCCAGCGTCTCGGGGAACTCGCGTTCGATGAAGCGCATGCCGAACTCGCTGCCCGCCTCCTCGTCTGCCTGGGCGAAGAAGACGACGTCGCGTGCGAGCGGCACGTTCAGGCGCTTCAGCGTGAGGAACGTCATGAGCTGGGCGATGCCGAGGCCCTTCATGTCGAGCGTGCCGCGACCCCAGATGAAACCGTCCTTGATGTGCCCGCTGAACGCGTCCTCGTCCCAGAACTCCTGCTGGACCGGGACCACGTCGGTGTGGTTCAGGAGCATGAACGGCCGCTTCGAGCCGTCGCCCTTGAGTACCGCCCGCAGCGAGACGCGGCGGTTGCCGGCGTCATAGAGGTCGTAGTCGATGCTTTCGTGGTGGAGGATCGCGCCGAGGAAGTTGCAGGCGAGGACTTCGTTCCCGGGCGGATTCGACGTGTCGATACGGACGAACTGGCCGAGCAGTTCGACGGCTTCATCGAAGTAGGTGTCCCAGTTGATGGCGGGGGCGGGGCTCTTGTCGCGGAATGCTACGCCATCACGGGCGCCCTACTGCGATGCACCTTTCGCGCGCAGGCTCGGGGACCGTTGACAACGCCTCATAAAGCGTTACTATGTAGTTACATGTAACCATTAGGTGTCGCATGCGTGCTGTACCTTCGCCCCTCCACATCCGCCGAAGCATCCACATCACCGCGCCGCCGGAACGCGTCTGGCGCGAGTTCGAGACCTTCGAGCGCATGGCCGTGTGGTTCGGCACCGGGCACCGCCTCGTCAGGTACGAACCCCGCCTCGGTGGCATGGTCGAACTCGAAATCGATGGCGACTACCGGGGGAGCAGCCGCTGGGGCGGCCCGATCCGCGCCTGGGATCCCCCACGGGAGCTTACCTTCGAGGACCGCTGGATCCCCGACCACGGCTGGAACGGCCCGATGCTGCTCACGTTCCGTCTCACGCCGTACCTCGAAGGCACGATGGTCGAGCTTCTCGTGCACAACATCGAAGCCATCGGTCCCGATGCCGCCGAGGAACACGCCGGGTACGAGGGCGGTTGGACGGTCCGCCACCTCGCGAAGCTGAGAGAGATCGTTGAAGTCCCGAGCGCCTGACGCCTTCGCCGCCGTCGCCGACCCCACGCGTCGCGGGATCCTGGAACTCCTCCGCGACCGTGACGTGCTCACCGCGGGCGAAATCGCCGCTCACTTCCCGGTAAGCCGGGCCGCCGTTTCTAAGCATCTCGGCATCCTTCGGCGCGCCCGCGTGGTGCGCTCCCGCGCCAGCGGCCGCGAAGTGAAGTACCGCCTCACCCCGGCCCCGCTCGCTGAGGTCTACGGTGGCTGGCTCGTGACTTTCATGCCCGTGATGGAGGAGAGCCTGCGCGAGCTGAAGCGCCGCGCCGAGACCGAGTAGTACCCCTCAGTCCGCGACCGAGACCACGCCCGCAGCCACGAGCGCCGCCACCTCCGCCTCGCTCAGCCCGCACTCCAGCAGCACCTCTCGCGTGTGGCTGCCCAGCGGCGGCGACGGCCGCACCGCTTCGGTCGGGGTGACGGACATCCGGACGAGCGGGCTAACCACCTGCTGCGGGCCGGTCATCGGGTGCTCCATCGGCGTCATCATCCCGGCGGCGATCACCTGCGGATCGTCGGCCAGGTCTTCCGGTTGCTGCACCACGCTCGCAGGTACCCCCGCCTCGACGAAGGTCGCGACCCACGCGTCCGCGTCGCGTTCC
>CALMIW010000670.1 GCA_937864275.1 uncultured Dehalococcoidia bacterium | reverse complement strand
ACTCTTCGCCTAATCTCAAACATTAGCTATGCCTAACTTCATTGATGTGCCGATCATTCACGCCAGGAACGGCTGAGTCAAATCGGGCCAGGGGTTAGTCGTGCCCGGCGGCCTGGTAGTGGATGTCGCGCATCGCGTGGCTCAGGTGGAGGGCCTCTTCCGGGTCGTTTCCGATAGCAATCAGCGCCTGCCGCATCAGTTCGAGCCCGCCTTCAAACGCGGGGACCACAACTTCGTTGGCGCCGAGAAGATGGAACGCGCCGATCTCTCCGCCGCTCCGCGCACGCACCAGGATGGGGACGGAAGCGTTGCGGTCGCGGGCGGCGGCGGTCGCGACCAGCGCTGTGCTCTCGTCGGGCACCGCGATCACGACCGCCCGGGCCGTTGGGACGTGGAGCCGGTCAAGGACTTCGTGGCGCCCGGCATCGCCCCAGGTGGCGGCGATGCCCCCGGCGACAAGGCGCCGGACTCGCTCCAGGTCCGATTCGACAACCGCGAACGGCACGTTGAGTTGTGCGAGCGCGTGTCCGACGAGCTCACCGACACGGCCGTAGCCGATGATGATCACGTGGCCGCTTCGCGGCAAAGGCGGTTCCGGGATTTCCCCCTGGCGGTCGATGAGCCTCCAAACCGGCCGGGCTCGACTGAGGAGGCGCTCAAGGGCGGGCAGCGAGCGGAAGGCAAGCGGATTGAGGCAGATGGAGGTCGCGGCTGCGGCCAGGATCACGTTGTAGGTGGCAACGCTCATCAGCCCGAGTTCGAGGCTGTCATCGGCGATGATGAACGAGAACTCGCCAAGCTGGGCGAGCCCTGCCCCGACGGTGAGCGCTGTGCGCCCGGAGTAGGGGAACACAGCCGCGGTGACGAACGCGATCGCTGCGTTGCCGAACAGTACGACAACCGTCACGACGGCGAACAGGTCGAGGTTGTCCCGCACGATGCCGGGGTCGAGCAGCATTCCCACCGACACGAAGAATACCGCCGCGAACGCGTCGCGGAGCGGAACGACGTCGGCGGCCACCTGGTGGCTTGTCTCCGTCTCGGAAACCACGACGCCCGCGATGAACGCGCCGAGGGCGACGGAAAGTCCGAAGGCGGCGGCACTGGTGGCGATCCCCAGGGCACCGGCAACGAAGGCAAGGATGAACAACTCCCGGCTGCCGGTCCGGGCGATGATGGAAAGAAACCGAGGGACGACGCGCGCGCCGAAGATGAGCATGACGACGATGAACGCTGTCGCGCGGAGTAGCGCCAACACGATCTCTCGCCAGAGCTCGGTGTCGCGCCCTTCCTCGAGCGTGGGGAGTATGGCGAGAAACAGGATGGTGATGATGTCCTGGGCGATGAGCCAGCCGATGACAACGCGCGCGTGCACGGTGGACATGAGCCCGCGGTCTTCGAGGGAACGGATGAGCACGACCGTGCTGGCGATGCTCATGGCGAGGCCAAGAACAAGCGACTCGCGGAAGTCGAAGCCGAACGCGAAGCCGATGGTCGCACCGGTCGCGGTTGCCAGTGCCACCTGGATGATTGCCCCGGGGATGGCGATCGAACGGACGCGCATCAGGTCGCGCAGATTGAAGTGCAGCCCGACTCCGAACATCAGGAAGATGACGCCGAGTTCCGCCAGCTCGCGGATGGCATCGAGGTCGGCGTCATAGCCCGGCGTGAACGGCGAAATAACAACGCCCGCTGCGAGGTAACCCACAATCGGCGACAGTCCAGCGAGACGGGCGAGGACGCCGCCGGCAAGTGCAAGACCAAGGGCAATCGCAATGGAGGTGAGGAGATGGAATTCTTCCACCGGGCGCTATCTTAACGGATGACGCGTCCCGGCGGCGGCATACGCCCCACTCGAACTCGTCGCCGGCACGGCGGGCGATTCGCGGCACGCCGGGCGACGGCGGTGAAGAGCACATCCATCGGCCTTACGAGCCGGATAGCTATC
>CALMIW010000669.1 GCA_937864275.1 uncultured Dehalococcoidia bacterium | reverse complement strand
GACCTGACCCGAATGGCCCGACCAAGTGATCCCGAGTTCCTCCGCTCGCAGCGCGAACTCCGAGAGGCCAAGTGAGTCAAGATCCAGCGCAGCGATCGTGACGTGCTCCAAGTCCTCGGACGCTCGATCCGGGCAAAGCCTCTCGACGA
Organism: uncultured Dehalococcoidia bacterium; assembly: GCA_937864275.1. Classification (GTDB taxonomy): domain Bacteria; phylum Chloroflexota; class Dehalococcoidia; order Tepidiformales; family Tepidiformaceae; genus Amarobacter. The sequence continues at coordinate 1,913 of CALMIW010000669.1, read as the reverse complement.
ACGCCCGTGTCGAAAGAATGCGTAGAGGCTGCGAGGAATCCGCCATTACCCGTCGACAGCCATAGATCCTCGGGCCATACTCCTGTGCAGCGACCCGACGTTGCGTTCTAGCTGCACGGGGCTGGCGAGTTTGGGTACTCCGTGCAGTACCAGTCTGTCAGCATCTCCTTGTCGTGGGACGAGAGGGTCGTGACGGTCCAGGCGTACGGATCCATGCAGGACGGTGGCTCACCTTGGAACCGGTGGCGAAGGCCCAGGGTGTGACCGAGCTCATGGCACGCGAGATGGAGGAACTCCGTCTGCGACATCCCTGAGAACATCTGGTCGTTGTTGTCGATTTCCTGAGCTTTGTTGGTCGTGGAGTCCCAGACACACGCTCGACGGTTCGGCTGCGGCGGTACCGGCACGACGTACTTTCCGGACGAGCACTTCGTGTCTGCGAACCAGGAATAGTGATCGTGGTCCTCGTCGGTCAGTTCTACGTCGAACGCACCTCCACCGGCGTTGGACATTACGACCGGTGTGAAGTTCGTGTAGTAGTCCATTCGATCGGCGTACGCGAGAGCGAGCGAAAACGAGTACGGCCCGTCGAGAGAGAACCGGACTAGGTGGTTCCGGTTGTTGGCAAGGCTTGGGCGCTTGTTCGGCTCCGTCGGATTGTTGCCGAAGTTGTCCGCGTGAGCGGGGGTTCCAGTCGCAACTCCGACTGCAAGCGCAGCGGAGGCCGACAGGGCGGAAAGAGCCTTCAGGCGACGACGCGGCCTAGACCGCCTGCGATCGGTTCGAAGTGTGGGCATGTCACGACCTCACTCAAGGGAGCGATTTGGTAAACCAAGTCAAACCCTTGCACCGGTGGTAGTCAAGGACTCTGGCCAGCGGGGCTGCTTCGCGCCTAACTGTGGTCCACGTGGTCGGGCAATCATGGATCTGAGCCCCTCTTTGGTTACATAGGACGTTCTGACGAGCTCGAAGGTCACTCCCCATCGTGTTCGGTGGCATCTCTGGTGGGCGAAGCCGAAGGTGGGCGGGGTTGATGGAAGGCGGCATGGACTGACCAGTAGGCGCGACACGAGTGAGACCCGGCCGAAGCCGGGTCTCACTCATGGTCAGCTTCTCAGAGGGCCGCTGAGCGGCCGTCGGCGCTCGGTCAGGCGGTGGCGTTCTTCGAGCGACGGTCGCGGGCGACGACGATGAGCAGACCACCGGCGGCGATCAGCACGATGGCGATCTTGGCCAGGGGGAGGCTGTTGTCGGTACCGGTGCGGGGGAGGTTGCCGGCGGTGGCGCCGGCGATGGTGATGGTGAGCACGGCGGTGTTGCAGCTGTTGGTGATCTGGTGGGGGCCGGGCGAGCCGGGGATCACCACGTCGACCGAGGCGGTGCCGTCGGCGGCGGCCCCGCCGGAGCCCCCGTCGTTTCCATCCAGGAACCCGGGGATGTCGGTGCCGGCGGGAACGTCACACGTGACGGTCACGGTGACGGTGTCACCGGAGCTCACGGTGCTGTCGCTCACCGACGCGCCAGGCGTGAACGGCGGGTACTGCGCGTGCGCCGCCGGGGCAAGCACACCGAACCCCAGGAGTGCGATTGCTCCGAGGATGAACATGCGTCGAATCATTGGTTTCCTCCACCGCCGAACGGCTTTGTCGCGGATGCGAACTTGTGCTGAGCCGATGTTTTAGCGGCTGGCGCCGCTCATGTCCAGCATTGCTCGTGTCCATCGGTGTCCACGATCGCTTGTTGAGCCGTCGCCGCGCGGGGCAGGCTCCTGGTCCACACCTCGCACAGGAGTCCCCCTCGATGCCGATGCGCCCCAGAGTCGACCAGGTCGCCAAGCTCGTCGACGTCGCCCTGACGGAGGGGGCGATGACCGCCGCTCGGGCCGGCAAGCCGTTCTCCCTGAGCGCGTTCCG
>CALMIW010000668.1 GCA_937864275.1 uncultured Dehalococcoidia bacterium | reverse complement strand
CGCGGCACTGGCCGCCATGGTCCGATCGCTCGGCGCGGAGCTGACCGGCGGCGCACCCGTAAAGGCCTGACCGTTTCTCGACCGAAGGGACGCGCCGCGGCCGGGTGCTAGGCGAAGAGCCACGCCTTGACCGCCGAGAGCGTGCCCGTGGAAAGCCCGATGCTCTCCAGGTAGCCGGCAGGCCCACCGTAGAGCCGCTGGATGTGGGCGAGGGTGTTTTCCATGGCATCGGGCGGCGAACCCATAAGCTGCTTCCCGCGCTGCTCATCGATACCCCGTTCCGCCATTTTCGGGAGCCACTCATCGAGCAGCGGCGCGAGGAGGTCGTACGAGACGGCGTAGTCTTCGACGATGACACGTTCTTCCACGCCGGCCAGGCCGAGCATGAGGGCGGCGCCGATTCCGGTGCGGTCTTTCCCGGCGGAGCAGTGGAAAAGGACGCGGCCGTCGGTGTTCTCGATGGTCTCGAAGAGCGTGCGGTAGGCGTTGTGGCCAGACTCGAGCATGCGCTGGTAGACGACGTAGTATCCGGGGAACTCGGCGTCCATCGCGACCGGCGAGTGGTCTTCTTCGAATACCGGGGCAAACACGTGGCGGATGCCGGCGGTGGCCGGGTCCGGGGTGACATCGCGTTCGCGTTCGACCTGCGAGCGAAGGTCGACGATGACGTCCACACCGTGGTCGGCGAGCGTGCCCAGGCCAGTTGCCGTGAGCCGATGCAATCCGGCCGAGCGGATGACCGTGTCGCTCGTGCTGCGGCCGTCAGCGGTGCGGTACCCGCCGATGTGGCGAACATTGTGCGCGACTTCGAGCCTTAGCTCGCGGTTGGTGATCGTTAGCGTCATGCAAACATTGTGCCAGAGCGTGATGAACCCCGCGTTAACGGCGAAAGTAGGCTGCCGGCGAGGAGCCGGCCCGGGAGGCTCGCCGCCGGGGCCGGAAAGCTGATAGCTTTCTCGCCGTGATTAACCGTGACCGCATCGTCCAAACCTTTCTCGATCTCGTGGCCATCGATTCGCCGTCGGGCGACGAAGACGCCATTGCCGCCGAACTGGAACGCCGCCTGAAGGCACTGGGGCTCGAGGCCAGCCAGGACAGCGCAGGAAACGTCCTCGCAAGGCGTGAGGGCGCGGGCGAAACAATCCTGCTTTCGGCGCACATGGACACGGTGGAGCCGGGCCGAGGGATCAAACCGGTCTGGGACGGCACCGACATCATCCGGAGCGACGGGACGACGATCCTTGGAGCGGACAACAAGGCGGGGTGCGCGGTCATCCTCGAGGTGATCCAGTCGGCCATCGAAGACGCCGCCGAGACCCGCACGATCGAGGTTGCCATCAGCCGCGGCGAGGAGGTGGGCCTGCTCGGCGCGACGAAGATGGACTACTCGCGACTCTCCGCGAAGGTGGCGATCGTGATCGACAGCGGCGGCCCGCCTTCGAGTATCCAGGGGCAGGCTCCCTACCACAGCACGTACGACATCGAAGTCCACGGGCGGAGCGCTCACGCCGGGCTCGAACCCGAGAAGGGCGTCCCGGCGATTTCCATTGCGGCCGAGATCATCGTCGGCCTGCCGCAGGGAAGGTTCGACAGCGAGACCACCGGGAATGTCGGGAAGGTGCAGGGTGGGCTCGTGCGGAACGCTGTGCCGGATTACGCGCTCATCCAGGGCGAGATGCGAAGCATGGTGGAAGAGAAGCTCGAGACGCTGATGACGAACGCGCAGAAGCACGTCTCCGAGGTGGCGGACGCGCACCCGGACGCCCGCATCGACGCGAAGTTCGGGCAGGCCTACCCGGGCTACTCGCTGACGCCCGACGACCCGGCAGTGAAGCTGCTCTTCCCGGTCCTGGAACGGCTGGGTTACCGGCCAGATCCGCACCCTGTGGGCGGCGGGACGGACGGCAATGTGTTCCGCGGACACGGGATCGCCAGCGTGGTCATCGGGCGCGGGGGATACAACCAGCACACGAAAGACGAGTACCTGGTCATCCCGGAGATGTTGCAGTGCGCGGCCGTGGTGGAGGGGTGCGTGCGGGTGTAGCCCGGCCCTGACTTGGGC
>CALMIW010000667.1 GCA_937864275.1 uncultured Dehalococcoidia bacterium | reverse complement strand
CTCGGGGTCGGCGGCGTTGAAGCCGGGCGAGTCCGTCGGGTCGTCGATCCCGAGAATGCGCCGGATGGTGTTCCGGTTCTGCATGGTCAGCGCCCCGAGCACCAGGGCGCCGCGCTTCGTGTGATACCCGCCGTAGTACAGCCGGTGGCTCGCGAACCGCGGCGCCTGTTGCTTGCGGACGTTCGCGATCTCGTCGTAGCGCGCGCCGGCGTCGCGCTTGGCGTGCAACTCCTCGAGCATCGGGTCGCGGATGACCGCGTCGTGCACCGGCTCGCGCATCACCTTGTCCGAAAGCAGTTCGAGCGCCGTTTGCAGGAGCGAGACGTGGAGCTCCTGGCCCCTTCCGGTCTGTGCCCGGTGGAACAGCGCCGCGCAGATGCCCATCGCGGCGGCGAGCCCGGTGGTGCGGTCGATGTAAGTGCTGCTCTGAAGGGTCTGCGGTGCGCCGTGTTCGTCGATCTTCGCTTCGGCGGCCATCACCCCGCTGTAGGCCTGCGCCACGATGTCGCTGCCCGCTCGGTGGACGTACGGGCCCTTCTCGCCGAAGCCGGTGATGTTGGCGTACACGAGGCCGGGATTGATCCCGGCGAGCCGTTCGTAGCCGATGTTCAGCCGCTCCGCGACCCCTGCGCGGTAGTTGAGCAGTACCACGTCGAACTCCGGGATGATGCGGTGCATCAACGCCTGACCCTCGGCAGTGCCCAGGTCGACAGTCAGGCTGCGTTTGCCGCGGTTGAGCGACTGGAAATACTTGCCCTCGTTCGGGACCACGGCGCCGCTGTTCCGGCGGTCTTCGCCCTTGAGCGGCTCGACCTTGATGACGTCGGCGCCCATGTCGGAGAGCGCGACGCCGGCGAACGGCCCCGCCACGATCTGGGAGAACTCCAACACGCGGATGCCGGCGAGCGGTCCTGTGTGTCCCATCAACCCCTCGGGAGCCCGAGGCCGCGCGTGGCGATGACGTTCCGCTGCACTTCGCTCGTGCCGCCGCGGATCGTGGCGGGGACCATGCCCAGGTAGAGCCGCCCGAACGAGCCTCCGCCGTCGTCGTCGACTACCTGTCCGCGGAGGCCGATCACCTGCATGCAGGTCTGTGCCACGCGTTGCGAAAGCTCTGAGTTATAGAGCTTCGCCATCGATGCTTCGTCGTTCGGCAGCTGCCCCCGGTTCTGCATGGAGATGATGCGCATCGAAAACTGGTACATCACTTCTGCCTCGATGAATCGCTGCGCGATTTCGTGGCGAAGCACCGAAACCTTCAGCCGTTCGCTCAGCAGCGGGTCGGCGGCGACAACATCGAGCAGGCGGCGGAGCGTGCGTTTCGCGCCGATGGCCCCGCCGATGTTCGAGCGTTCGAAGTCCAGCAGCGTCATCGCCACGTACCAGCCGCGGTTCTCTTCGCCCACAAGGTTCGCGGCCGGCACGCGCACGTCCTCGAAGAACACTTCGTTGAAGTAATGGCGGCCGTTCATGTCGACCAGCGGCCGGATCGAGATACCGGGCGCCTTGATGTCGTCGATGAGCAGGAAGGAGATGCCGCGGTGCTTCGGCGCGGTCGGATCCGTGCGGACGAGGGCGAAGATGGCGTCGGCGGTGTGGGCAGCCGATGTCCAGATCTTCTGGCCGTTGAGGATGAAGTCATCGCCATCGCGGGAGGCACGGGTCTGGAGCGACGCGAGGTCCGAGCCGGCTCCCGGCTCGCTGTAGCCCTGTGCCCAGGTCGCCTCGCCGGCGAGGATCGGCGGGGGGTGCCTCTTTCGCTTTTCTTCGTTGCCGTGGAGGAAGGGGGTCGGGCCGAGCCTGGCGTCGCCGGAACCCCCCGCGGCCGGGGCTCCCCCATTCCCC
>CALMIW010000666.1 GCA_937864275.1 uncultured Dehalococcoidia bacterium | reverse complement strand
ATAGAGGCCGGCAGCGAGCGTTGTGACGAGGCCCGCGCGGAGGAGGAGCTTGTGGCTCTCGAGTTCTGCTTCCGACGGCGGTTCTCGCAACGTCTTCAGCATCAGTTTGCTCATGCGCATGGAAGCGGCTCCGCGTGGGGATGTGAGTTGGAACGTTGCGGTCGTGGCCGGGTTGCGGTCAAGCGCGGCGCGGCTGGTCGAGGTCGGCGGTGTCGATGACGAGGGTCACGGGGCCGTCGTTGACCAGCTCGACGGCCATCTCCGCGCCGAACCGTCCGCGTCCGCAGCGGATTCCCGCGGACTCGATCGCGTCACAGAAGGCCTCGTACAGGGGTTCTGCGACCGGGCCGGGGGCCGCCCCATCGAAAGAGGGGCGGTTGCCACGACGGAGGTCGGCATAGAGGGTGAACTGGCTGACGCAGAGGACATCGCCGCCGGCCGCCGCAAGGTCCAGGTTCATCTTCCCTGCGCCGTCTTCGAAGACGCGAAGCGACGCGACCTTGCGGGCGAGCCGTTCGGCGTGGAGGAAGGTATCGTCGCCGGACACACCGAGAAGGACGAGCAGTCCCCTCCCAATTTCTCCGACCTTCTCATCTGCCACCGAGACGCGGGCGTGGGAGACGCGCTGGACGACGGCGCGCACCTCTCAGCCGGCCTGCCGCTCGTCGAGCCTGGCGAGGGCCCTGGCCCAGCGGCGCGTCCGCTCCCGATACTCCCCCTCGTTCGCGGCGGCGGGGAAGGCGGATCCGTTGGAGAGCTGAGTCCGCATGCTCGAGCCGGTGAGGAGCGCGACCAGTGCCTCCGTCCGGATGTCGGCTTCGTCCTGGTCGACGATGGTGAGGAAGTGCTCCCGAAGGGTGCGGCGCATCACCGAGCGACTTTGCTGGCGGAGGGCGAGGGCGGTCTGGTCGCCGCGGAGGATCTCCCTCGCCATGAGGCGGAGGATCCGGTCGTTCGCGATCGTGAAATCGACGGCGGAATCGATGATCCGGTCGAGTTGGTCGTGGGTGAACTGTCCATCGGCGCGATGGCGGCTGACGCCACCGTCGACCGGCAGATCCCAGATCGCATCGAGGATCTCGCGCTTGCTCTTGAAGTGGTAGTAGAGGGCGGCATCGGTCAGGCCGACGGCATGGGCGATCTGGCGGACGGTGGTGTTGTCGAAGCCTTCGATGGCGAAGAGGGACCGGGCCGCTCCCAGGATTCGCTGGCGGGTGTCGTCGCGGGCGCGGCCGGGACCGTTAGGTTTCTCGCTCATGGGCGATCAGCCCTTGGCCCGGGGATCGCCAGGTCGATCATGGCGCGAAGCCGCCGCTGGAAGAACGGCTGACCGGCCGTTTCGGTGAACTGGCTGCCGAAGGAAAGGATGCCGTCCCAGAAGACGCCACAGACGATGTCCAGGAGCATTTCGGAGGCTTCGTCGGCGCCTTCCCCGACGAGCTGGCGGAGTGGAACGGTCACATGGTCGTGCCAGCGGGCGTCGCCGCCGCGGAGGAAGGCGACGCTGGCTTCCTGACCGGTGAGTTGCTCGCGCAGAAGCATCTGTCCGTACTCGGGCCGGAGGGACCACCAGTTGAGGAGGTGCGACACCTGGCTGATGAGGTTCTCCCGGGTGAGCGGAAGGCTGTCGAGTGGCATGGCGCCGTACTCGGGATTGACCAGGAGCGCCTTGTAGAGGTCCCGTTTGGTGGGGAAGTGGTAGTAGACGGCAGGGTCACTGAGGCCGAGGGTGCGGGCGATGAGCCGGACGGAGGTGGCGGAATAGCCGTGTTCAGCGAAGAGGGCCCGGGCGGCGTCGAGAATTCGGCGGCGGGTATCGCCGTTGGGGTTCGCAGCCGCCGCCTGGGGGGTCGTCCGTCGCATGGCGGGAGTATAGGAGTGGCTCATCTTCCCGAATAGTTGCCGGGCCGGAGCAGACGGTCAGCTGGAAGAAGCAGTGTCCGAGGTCGTCGAAGCCGTTTCGGTCTTGGCGGGAGCGGCTTCGGCGGCGGGCGCCGCGGAATCGCTCTTGGATTCGGAATCGGTCACCGCGGAGCTCTTGTTCCGACTGTCGGTGGCGTACCAGCCGCTGCCCTTGAAGACGACCGGCGGGGCGTGGAGGACGCGTTTCGCGGTCCCTTTCCCGCATTCTTCGCACTTATGCGTGGTTTCCGCATCGAAACCCTGCCGGAGCTCATACACGGCTTTGCACGAATTGCACTGGTATTCGTATGTCGGCACAGGAACCTCGAGGGAACGCCCGGTGGTGGGCACAGCTTCGCCTGCTATGGTGCGCGGGTTAGCACTCGTGCGTCAAGAGTGCTAACTGTCCCGAGGGGCAGGGGCGGGTAAACTAGCGGGGGGGGGGGGGGGCGAGGGGGTTTATGCAGGCGGCTTGAAAAAGGGCGGGGCGGAAGTCACCGGGGGGTCGGATCTCCCCCCCCCCCCCCCCCGCGCTATCTGGTAAGCCCGCTCCGCGTTACAGTGCTCGGCGCACAACCGTTCCGGAGCACCCCATGAAACTACATGAATACCAGGCGCGAGACCTGCTGGCCGCCAACGGCGTGGCCACGACTCGCGGCCGCGTTGCCTCCACTCCCGCTGAAGCCCGCGCCATCGCCCAGGAGCTGGGCGGCAAGGTCGTGGTGAAAGCGCAGATCCATGCGGGTGGCCGCGGCAAGGGCCGTCTCGTCGCCCAATCGGAAACGGCCGACATGTACCAAAAGCTCACGACCGACGCGGAGAACTACTCCGGCAAGGTGAAGGGCGAGCGCGTTGGCGGCGTCCGCCTGGCGGACACGGTTGACGAGGCTGAGGCCGCCGCCGCGGCGATCCTCGGGAAGTACCTCGTCTCGATCCAGACGGGACCCGAGGGCAAGCTCGTGAAGAACGTGCTGGTCGCCGAACAGACCGACATCGCCAAGGAGTACTACCTCGCGGCGATCATCGACGGAATGCAGGGCTCCCCGCTGATCATGGCCTCGGCCGAAGGCGGCCAGGAGATCGAAGTCGTCGCGCACAACAATCCGGAAGCGATCGTGCGCGTGCCGGTGAATCCTTCGGCGGGCTACGACCCGTACGTGGGACGGACGCTGGCGGCCCGGCTCGGCCTCGACGGCGACAAGGCCGACCAGTTCGGCAAGATCGTCCAGGGCCTCTACAAGACGCTGGTTGCGACCGACGCGAGCCTCGTCGAGATCAACCCGCTCGCGGTCACTGACGACGGCCGCGTGGTCGCGGTGGACGCGAAGCTGACCATCGACGACAACGCGCTCTTCCGCCACAAGGACCTCGAGGCGCTTCGCGACAAGGACGAAGAGGACCCGCTCGAGATCAAGGCGCAGGAACTCGGCGTCGCCAACTTCATCAAGCTGGATGGCAACATCGGATGCGTGGTGAACGGCGCCGGCCTTGCGATGGCGACCATGGACACGATCAAGCTGGCGGGCGGCGAGCCGGCGACCTTCCTCGACATC
>CALMIW010000665.1 GCA_937864275.1 uncultured Dehalococcoidia bacterium | reverse complement strand
TGAGCATCACTTGCGACCCGCCTGGGAGGGCGAACTCGGTCCGGCCCCCCGGTCCTAGGCGTCCGGCCCGTCGCGCATCACTTGAACGCCGGCTGCCGGGGCTGATTCACCATCTAACTGCGCGAAATTTGCACAACCCGCCACTCGGGGTGGTGCAGCGCACTCATGAAGCTAGTCCGAAGTCAGATGCTCTATCCGTTGAGCTACGAGGGCACGCTGGCGACCGCTCATGTCCATGATAGCGCCCGCCGGTTATGGCGACCAACGCTGCCATCGAGCGGGCGCGGGGCGGAGCACGGACTCGCCGCCTACAGCGTCTGGTTGCACAGCTCCAGGTGGCGGCGGGTGTAGCCCTCGAGCCGCTGCTTCTGGGCGCCCGTCAGCCGGTCGCATGCCCAGCCCCAGTGGATCGAAACCCACTCGCCGGGCGCGACGTCATCGACGAAGCCCTTGCCGTCGACCCAGCGGCGGACGGTCTCCCGTTCCGGCGGCGCGAGGACGAGTCTCCCCGTTTCCAGCTTCAGCGGCTGGACATCCACGATGAGTTCTGGACCGAGCACTTCACTCACGCGCCCCCAGCGAATCCGACACTGCTCCATCGTTTCGAAGACGTGGTCCACGGCTCCCGACTTCATCATCCCGGCGCGCGGGTAGATTTCGAAGACGTGGAAGCTATGGTGTGGCCGGGCGCCGGCCGGGACTTTGCTCGCCAGCCACGCCCAGGGCGGCTGCGTCGTCTTCGCCTTGAAGCGCTCCTGGAGCGAGTCGTACAGCAGCCCCATATCCACCCGGTCCAGGAGGCCGTTCCCCACCCAGTACGCCTCCACCACGCGCCGGTCGAACGGGTCCTGGATGCCGTTCGCGTGGGCGATCAGCTGGAGGTACGGGTAGGCGCCTTCGAACTGGCGCTCGAGCTGGAGCAGTCCCGGGTCGATGGTGGCGGTGGTTGTGTAGGAGAACAGGGCACGGTCGTCGTCGCCGCCGCAGAAGCCGAGGGCGTTGGGCTTGAACGCATAGCGCGCGAAGAGGAGCGGCCCGTCGTCTCTCACGCGGCGGCCGCTTCCGATACCGTCCCGCTCCGGCGGGTGGCTACAGCCACGATCAGCAGCGCGGCCGCCAGGACGCCATACCCGACCAGCTGCTCGGCGGCAGGCGATGGCCTGCCCGCCCAGGTGGCGAGGAGCGCCGTGATCGGGGCGCCGAGCGCGAGGATACTGGTCACCACCGTGGCGGGCGCGCGACGCAACGCCGAGTACCAGGTCCCCACGTACGCGAGCAGGATGACGCTTGTGACGAGGACCCAGCGCAGCTGTTCGGCGTTCAGGCTGAGGAGCGTATCGACCTTGCCCTGGGTGACGAGGTAGGCGAAGAGCAAGGCGCCGCCGAGGGCCATCCGGGCCGTAGCGCCTAGCGCCGCCCCCACCTCCGGCAGCAAGCGCCGCGCGACGATCGTCTCGACGGTCCAGAATGCAGTCGCGGCGAGGACGAGCAGTTCGCCGTCGCCGGGGCGCCATGAACTCGGCCGCCCGATGAGCAGCTGGGCGACCAGCAGCATGCCGAGCGCCGCAACCTGCCAGCGCCCGATCCGTTCGCCAAGCAGCGGGATCGCGAGGATGGCGACCCAGAGGAACAGCGACTTCTGGATGAAGGCGGCATTGCCGGGACCCGAGCGTGCCAGTCCTTCGAAGAACAGCACGAACGGGATGCTCCCGCCGACGACCCCGAGGGTGATGAGCAGGCTTCGCTTGCGCCAGGTCTTCGGAAGCGCGGGCGCGGGCACGCCCGGACGCAGCAGGATCGCGAGCAGGGCGGCGCCGACCATCATGTTCTTCGCCGTGGTGAACACGGCGGGGTCGCGGACATCCTTGACCGCGTAGGAGTTCACCCACACGGAGAAGCCGCTGATGACCGCGGCAGCGAAGGCGAGCCCGATGCCCCATGAAAGGCTGACCGGGATGCGTAGGGTGCGAGGCCGGGCGCTGAGAGTCCGTAGTGCGGTCATGGTCGTATCCCTCCGGATTGATGTGTGGCGTCGAACGCCTCGATGAGCAGGCTGGCGAGCGGCAGATCGCAGGCGGCATCTTCGTCGAACCGTTCGACGATGGCGCCGCCAGCCACAAGGACTCGCTCGCCGGGCTGAAGATCCTCGACGTAAGTCAGACAGTCGCGTTCGCCCTCATCGGGCGAGAGCACCGTGACGACGCAGATGCCGCCACGCTCGGCGACGCGAAGGACCGTGGCAGGAGTGGTCAGGCACATGGGGCGGCCTCCCCGGTGTCCAGTTCCAGTTCGACCTGTTCGGGCTCCAGCGATGGCAGCGGGGGGCCGCCGCAGACCGGGCAGGAACTGGACTCGATCCCCTCGAACGTGGTGGCGCAGGCGCTGCAGATCCGGGCAGAAGGCACGTGGACAACGCGGACCTGGCCCTCGCGGATCTCAGGCGCCTCGCACGACAGGTGCGCCAGCAGCGACTGCTCGAACTCCTCGAGGTCGCCGTGGCCCCCGGTCACGCGGATTTGCACAGGCTTCCGCTCCCAGCCGTGCGAACGGATGGTGGCCGCGATAGCGCGCGCAAGCCCGAGCTCATGCATGGACGGCCACCTCGCTGAATGAACGCGCCTCGGCGAGCACGGCTTCAACGAGTGCCGGCAGGCCGGCTGCGACAGGGCCGCTGAGTTCGAGGCCGAATTCCATCTCGACCGGCTGTATGCCGAAGAGCGTGCAGCGCTCGGGGAGGACGCCGGTGAGCCGTGCCACCGCGATGAGGTCGGCGGCGCCGGCCTGGTGGGGCGAGACGTGCCCCCCATAGCTGCCGGCGAGCTCTGCGCCGCGGAACGCGCCGACCGCACCGGGTTCGCCAGGAACCCGGGCCGCGTCGATGAGGATCAGGCTCCCGGCGTCTTCGACGATTGGGAGCAACTCGATCCCCAGGGTCCCACCGTCCACGACATCCACGCCGGGCGGGAGGTCTCGCTCGGCGAGGGCCCGGACCGCGTGGACGCCGAGTCCTTCGTCCTGCATGAGGATGTTCCCGATGCCCAGGACAACAACGCGGGCGGCAGTCGCATCGCTAGACAACGCGCACCTGCACACTGCTCCCGCCGGCCGGGTCGTAGACGTGGACGGCGCAGGCCATGCACGGGTCGAACGAATGCACCGTGCGGAGCACCTCGACGGGCTTCACGGGATCCGCGATTGGCGTGTCGAGCAGCGCCTCCTCCCATGCGCCGCGCTGGGCCTTCGCATCGCGCGGCGAGCCGTTCCAGGTGCTGGGCACCACGAGCTGGTAGTTCGCGATCTTCTTGTCCTTGATGACGACCCAGTGGCCGAGGGCGCCGCGGGGCGCCTCTTCGAAGCCGACGCCCTCGGCCTCCTTCGGCCAGGAGTCCGGTTTCCACTTGCCGTTGTCGGCGATGGTGAGGTTGCCGGAGTTCATGTTCTTTTCGAGCACGCCGAGCCACGACTCCAGGTGCGGGACCAGCAGTTGCGTCTCCAGCGCGCGGGCGGCGATGCGCCCCATCGTGCTCATCAGGTCCGCCGGTTTGAGCGAGAGCTTCGCGAGCACGCCATCGACCGCCGTCACGACCTCGGGCTGCTTGGCCGCGTAGGCGACCAGCACCCGCGAGAGTGGTCCGACCTCCATCGCCTGGTTGTCGTAGCGGGGAGCCTTGAGCCACGAGTAGCGGTCGAAGCCTTCGAGCGTCTCGAACGGCGGATTGGGGCCCTGGTACTTCGGGTTCGTCTGGCCGTCCCACGGGTGCTTCCCAATGCCATCATCGTCGTCGTACTCGTAGTAGGAGTGGGCAACGGACTCGGTGATCTTCTGATGATCGACGGCCTCGACCTTCCCCAGGTCGCGTCCGAGGATGCGGCCGGCGGGGAACAGGTACGTCTTCGGGTCGCCGGTCTGGTCGGTGAAGTCGCCGTAAACCATGTAGTTGCCGATGCCCTTGCCGATGGAGAACCACTGCTTGTAGGCGCCCGCGACCAGCAAGACATCCGGGATGAGCACCTGGTCGACGAACGTCTTCGCGTTCGCGAGCATCGTCTTGATCTGCGCCATCGAGGCCGTGTTCAGGCCGGTGGGCGAATCGGGCGCCATCCGGAGCGCCATCCCGCCGACGACATACGTCTGGGGGTGGGGGTTCTTCCCGCCGAGCACGGCGTGAATGCGCACGATGTCGCGCTGCCACTCGAGCGCCTCCAGGTAGTGCGCCACCGCCAGCAGGTTGGCCTCGGGTTCGAGGGTGTAGGCGGGGTGGCCCCAGTAGCCGTTCGCGAACGGTCCCAACTGGCCCGTTCCCACGAACGCGTTGAGCCGGTCCTGGATGCCCTTGAAGTACTCCGTGCTCGATTTCGACCAGGTGGATATCGACTGCGCGAGCGTGCTCGTCTTCGCCGGGTCGGCCTTCGTGGCCGAAACCACGTCCACCCAGTCGAGCGCGTGGAGGTGGTAGAAGTGGATGACGTGGTCGTGCAGGAACTGGGTCCCGGCGATCAGGTTGCGTACGAGCCGCGCGTTCTCCGGGATGGTGATGCCGAGCGCGTTTTCGACCGCGCGGACCGAGGCGAGCGCGTGGACCGTCGTGCACACGCCGCACGCGCGTTGCGCGAACATCCACGCGTCCCGGGGGTCGCGCTCCTTCAGGATCATCTCGAGGCCGCGGAACATGGTGCCGGAACTCCACGCGTCCGCGACTTTGCCGCCGCTCACCTCCGCTTCGATGCGGAGGTGGCCCTCGATGCGGGTGATCGGGTCAATCGCTATTCGAGCCATCGGGGCCTCCCTGCGGCTTCGTTGTGCCCTTGCTGCGTGCGTAAAGGAACCCGCCAAGCCCGACGAGCGCCGCAGCCGCGGCCGCGCCGCCCGCGATTTCGACCGCACCGATGCCGCCGCCATCGTCGCCGTCGCCTCCGTTGTCACCGCCGGGGACGGGCGTGACGTCGGGCCGGGTGGGCGTCGCCTGGGGGGTGTTGGGCGCGGGCGTCTGGTACGACGGGGGCGTGGGCGTGGCGATGACCTTCGGCTCGCCTTCTTCGTAGAACGGGACCATCGTGTCCCAGAACCGCGGCGTCGTGCAGCCGACACAGCCGTGGCCCCAGGCCCCCGGCCAGCTGGTCCCGCCGTTGAACTTCACGCTGGAGGACGTCGCCGGGGTGGACGGCCCTCCG
>CALMIW010000664.1 GCA_937864275.1 uncultured Dehalococcoidia bacterium | reverse complement strand
ACGGAAGGACGACACAGCATGAGGGCTACCGTCTGAGCCAACGAGTGCGAAAGCGGGTTGAGGAAGTCTTCGGTTGGATGAAGACCGTCGGCGGAGGACGAAAGCTGCGCTACATCGGGACGTCGAAGAACCAGCTCTGGGCAACCCTAACGGCGACCGCCTACAACCTCGTTCGAATGGCCAACCTCAGCCCGCAAGCTGCCTGACGACGGCCCACGAAGGGCGTCGAACCGCCGATCTCCACCTTGACAGGGTGGCATGTTAGGTCACTACACCGCGCCATCCGCCGAAATCCAGCGATTCTTCAACACCCTGCTAGGCCCCCGAAGCAGCGAAACTGCGTCGAGACTCCCCCGGCGACACCGTGGTCCCCATCGCTTCGCGGTTGGCGGCAGGGCCGGACTGACGATTCGTCCCCCGAACATCGATCTCGTCCTGTGTTATGCTTACCACCAGAGTTGATGGTGACCGAGAGCCCTCTGAACGCTCCCATACGTCTGTCGTACTGTTCGTTTGTCGCCTCCTCGCTCGAATTTGTATCGATTTCCGCCCGGTCAGCGCGCCTGTGAGGGCTCGGCGCAGCGGCCAGTTCGGCGCTCAATGTGCGGCGCCACCGAAAGGAACCTGAGCCCCCTGCTGTCCTTCCTCACCCGCAAACGAAAGGCAACGGCCGAATCCGCCGTCGCCACCTCCGTCCCCGTCGCGTCCGCCCCGGCCCCCACCGCTTCTCAGCCCAGGGTCGCCGTTGCGCACGTCGAACATGCCCATCACGACCAGGCGCCGCACCCGGCAGCGCATGACCCGCTGACGCGCCGCAAGCGCCGCAGCCGCGGGCGCCGCGGCGGTGGTGCCGGCGCGGAAGCACCCGCCGCACCGGTTGGAGCGAACCTCCCTCCTGCGAATGCGCCCATTTCCGAGTCCCTCAGGGCGCTCGGCCTCGATGAGACGGCACTGAGCGCGATTGCCGCCCTCGGCTACTCCGACCCGACGCCGATCCAGGAAGCCGCGCTCCCGCGTCTCCTCGACGGCGAGGACCTCATCGGCCTCGCTCAGACGGGCACGGGCAAGACCATTGCCTTCGGTATCCCGCTCGCCCGCTCGATCGACCCTTCGCGCAACGAAGTCCAGGCCGTGGTCATGGTCCCGACGCGCGAACTCGCGAACCAGGTGAAGGATGTCGTCGAGCACCTCGGGAAGTTCTACGGCTTCACCACGCAGGGGCTCGTCGGCGGCAGCCGGGTGAAGTCAGACTTGCTGGCACTCGAGAAGGGCTGCCAAGTCGTCGTCGGTACCCCCGGCCGCGTCATCGACCACCTGAAGCGCGGGACGCTCCGCCTCGACCGCGTCCACTTCGTCGTGCTGGATGAAGCCGACGCGATGCTCGACATCGGCTTCGCCCGCGACATCGACTACATCCTTCGGACGGTGCCGAAGCAGCGCCAGACGGCGCTCTTCAGCGCGACGATGCCGATGAGCATCGCCCGCCTGACGCACCGGCACATGCGCCGAGCCGAGACGGTGGAGATCGAACCCGAGCAGCGCACCGCGGCCGGTGTCCGCCAGTTCTACTGCGAAGTCTCCGAGCGCGAGAAGTACCTGGCGCTCCGCTATATCTACGAGCAGCACGGCCTTGGCCGCACGCTGATCTTCCGCAACACGAAGATCGGGGTCGACCGCCTGACCGACCAGCTCATCGCCGCCGGCGTCCAGGCGCGTGCCATCCATGGCGACCTTCGCCAGGGCCAGCGCGACCGCGTCATCCAGGATTTCCGCTCCGGGGCACTCGACTTCCTCGTGGCAACCAATGTTGCGGCCCGTGGCCTGGACATCCCCGACATCGAGAACGTCATCAACTATGACGTGCCCCAGAACGCCGAGGAGTACATCCACCGCATCGGCCGCACGGCGCGCGCCGGCAAGCAGGGTGCTTCGTACACGTTCGTGGGCGAATGGGACCTGGACTTCTGGGACGTCATCTGCAAGGAAGTCGGCGACGAGAACCTCGAGTACCTGAAGCTGCCGGCCCGCTGGGATTAGGCGACTCAGGCCCGGCGTCTGAATCGGAGGACCCGCAGTAGTGCGGGTCTTTCGTTTGCAGGGAGGGCCAGGGGCGGCGGGCGGCCGCGCTACAATGCCGCCGATGTACCGCGCCCTCTTTGAGCAGTTCAGCGCCGCCTGCGTGGGAAAGCTGTGGCGAGGGGAAGAGCTGACCGACCCGGAGCTGGACGCCTTCCGCGCCTATCTCGATGCCCGCGAGGCCTCCGGCCGCCGCCTGCTCGGCAAGTATGCCGGCGAGGATGAGTGCGTAGACACGGTGACGGGGCGTTGCGGGGTGCGGCCGCTGTTCAGGTAGGGCCGCTCGCTAACGCTCGGAGGTCTGACCTGGCTCCCACCACGGGAGTCGCGCGCCGTGCGGGAACCATCCCGCTTCCCCCGGCGTTATACCATCCAGGGATGCATCTCCTGGAAGCGAGCTTGCCGTGGAGGACCTGGAAACCCCCGACACCCTCGAAGTGCTCGACCGGCGCGTCTACGACCTCGCCATCCAGCCGATACCGCTCGCCGAGATCGCGATACGGCTGGGGGTGAGCGTTTCGCAGGCCGATGAGCGGATCCAGCGGGTCTGCTCACGCCTGGGGGTGGCGGACCGCGCGGCGTTGCGTGAGTGGGCACCGGAAACCGCGGCCGAACCGGAAGACCCCCCATCCGACACAGCTCTCGCTGAAGCGCCACTGCGTCGCCACTCCCGCCGGGTGTTCATCGCTGCTGCAGGCGGCGCCGGGATCGCGGCGCTGGGCGGTGGTGCGCTTGTCTGGAAGCTCTGGGCTGGAGGCTCTGACGAGAAGGCCGCTCCCGCCGCCGGCCAAACGCCGGAAGCCACAACGCCCGCAGCAACCACCGAGACCACCTTCATCACCGAAGTCCCGTTCGACGAGAACTGGGAGGTCAAGACCTTCCCGAAGGGCGATATGATCGATTGGCCGCACGGGCTTTTCCTCACGGGAGTGGCGGGTGGCGAGATCCGGGCGCACCGGCTCAAAACGAGTCAGGCGTATGACTACCGGACTTGGCCCGGAGGACGTTTCGTCGCCGCTGCGGCCACGGTTGCCGATGCATTCCAAACGATGCAGCTCATGGACCTGCTCAACACAGATGTCTCGTGGACCTGGTCCTACGAGAAGCTTCAGCTGATCGCGGTCGGCGGGACTCTTCCTGATGCCACACTGGTGTTCGAGCGCCGCGAAGACTACAAAGGCACCGGCGACCTCATTTTGCTCCGCTCCCCGCGACCCGGCGCTGGATTGGAGCCGTTCGCTGCGGTCACGGTCCCGACCACGGGGTTCAACACTCCAGTGCTGCTTTCGCCTGACCTTTCTTCGATCGCAGTGGTCTCGGCCGGCGGACCACGTCTCGTGGTAACGGTGGTCGACGCGGCCACGGGCGAAGTACGGGCGACCTTGGATCCTGGTCTTTCAGCCACTTCAGCCGACGTTGGGTTCGCGCTTGACGCGCTTCAAAACCTCGACGGCGGCGACTCCTTCTTGCTTGCCTGGCACCTCTTTCAGCAGGGGCGTGGCGAGTGGATGCGCGGCTTCGCGATGAACTTTCGCTGGGATGGCGGCGGGAGAAGCCAACCAACATTCCACGACCACGCGGCATCGTTTTCAACAGACGGAAAGCTCTACCTCCGCGAAGTCCCCCTGCGGACCGTCAGTTCTGAAGGGGCGGACGGCCCCCGCGAGTATTGGCCCGCCGTGGAAATCGTCGAGACGAGTTCGGGAAACGTGCAGAGTCGGGTGCGCTCCGCAGCCATCTACTATGGCGACTGGGCACCTTCGCGCCGCTGGCTTGGGGCGGATGCGTTTGCTGCACTCGTGAGGACGACGAAATCCGAAGATGGCTACGATTTCGGCACGATCAGCACCCGCACTGCCAGCGGAAACTGGAACGCGAGAATGCGTTACGCATTCGAACCCGACCCGGCACTGGATGGCATGTGGTTCCAGTCGCCCTGGGTGCAGGGTGTCGTGCCCTCGCCGGAAAACCCGGAAGTGGTTGCACTCGGCAAGTGGGCGACGCTGAACACGCGCGACGGGCAATTGGTGAAGGCGAGCGTTCGCACGGATTCCGGCCCAGCGCACATCGACCCGTGGGCGGCTGGCCCGAACTGGCTGACGTTCGCCTTCCCCCACCTGGGGCACGGCGGGGCTTCCCCCCCGGGGCTCTTGCAGCCCCAATTTTGGCCGCCCGAACCGCCCCTCCGACCGCCCCTGCGGGTTACGCCGATCGAGTCGCCGCTGCGGTCCAAGGCCTCCGCTCGGGGCGACCGCCTCAACCTCCGAGATCAACCGTCGCTGAGCGGCAGGATCATCGCCTCCCTCGACGATGGCAGTGTTCTGACCCAGGCGGAATCTGCGGATCCGGCTCGGCCCCAGGGCCGCAGGGGCCTGGAGCAGGGCAAGGACGGGACCTGGGTCTATGTCACGACCTCCGGCGGAATCGAAGGCTGGGTGAATTCGGCCTACCTCGCCTGGGCCTGACCAAGGTGTCAGGTATCGGGTGCGAGGTATCAGCCGTCAGACGACGCCGTTCCGTAGCACTCCCGCACCCGTCACCTCGATCTCGACGCTGTCGCCAGTCTTGATCTGTGGTGGCTCGCCCGGGGTGCCCGTGTAAATGAGGTCGCCGGGGAAGAGTGTCATCACGCTGCTGACGTAGCGGACGATCTCTGGGATGTCGCGGATCAACTCGTTCGCGCCGCCATGCTGAACCTGCTGGCCGTTCACGCGTGTGATTACTTCCAGGGTGTCGTAGTCGATCCCGGTGACAATCGCCGGCCCGAAGACGCCGAAGGTGTCGCTGCCCTTGGCGCGCCACCACTGGCCGTCGGAGCGCTGCCAGACACGCTCGGAGATGTCGTTGCCGGCGGTGTATCCGAAGATCCCCGCGAGCGCTGCTTCGCGTGTCGCGTTCTTCAGCCGCTTGCCGATGACGATCACGATTTCACCCTCGGGCTCCACGTGCGTGGCGCCGGTCGGCATGAGGATGTCGTCGCCGGGGCCGGCGATGGAGGAGAGCGGCTTGAAGAACAGCGTCGGCGGGTCCGGCACGGGGCGACCCTTCAGGTGGCTCGAGTAGTTGAGTCCCACGCAGACAATCGACCGCGGTTCGGACGGCGGGAGCAGCCGGACGGCTTCCAATGCCAGTCGCTCACCCGTCGCCGTCGCGTTCTCCCAGAACGGCTCTTCGATCACCCGGATGCTCTTACCTTCGATCTGACCGGCGCCCTTGGAGCCATCCTTTCGTTCGAACCGCACGTAGTTGGGCATGGCCTCTCCCCGGATGGTGTGTGTTGCGGGAGTCTACTGGACAAGGCCCGAAGCGTCGTTTCCAATGCGCCCACTACAACGCTTCGGAGTCCGCCGCGTGCCCGGAAAAATGACCCAGGACGAAGTCAACGCCTTCCTCGATAGCCGTCCCGGCTGGATCGCGCTCACCACCATGAGTAAGGACGGTTTCCCGCACACCGTCCCGATCGGCTACTTCCGCGTAGGCGGAGACATCTACATCGGCTGCCGGGCCGGGACGCAGAAGCTGAAGAACATCGAACGCAATCCGAAGGTCTCGCTGATGCTGGAAGCGGGGAACACGATGCAGGACATCAAGGGCGTCTGCATCCAGGGCGAAGCCGACGTCATCCTCGACGCCGCGGCGCAGCTTCCGCTCCTGCGCGAATCGATGCGCCGCCGCGGCACCCCGGCCAACGAGCTGCCGACGGAGGCCCGGCCCGGCGCCGCCTACATTCACATCGTCCCGAAGAAGGTCATCTCCTGGGATTACGCGAAGAGTTGAGGCTGGACACCGCCGCCCGGGCCGATGAGAGCTACTTCCAGGCGTGGCGCGCCTTCGGGCGCCGCGGTGCTGGAGCCGTCCGCGAATCCGGCGGCCTGCTGTGCGTTTCGAGCGGGCTGCCAGTCGCATTCCTGAATCTCGCGTTTGTCACCCGCCCGCTCGCCGCGCCGGAAGACCAGATCGCGTCCGCCATGGCCTTCTTCGATTCGCGCCGGGAGCCGTTCGTCGTCCGCATCCGCGAGAGGCTGGACCCCGCGAGCGAGGCCGCCTGTGAGCGCCTCGGCATGCCGTACAGCGACACGGTCCCGGGCATGGCCTCAGCGAACATGACGGCCCCGGCCCCGCCAGCCGGGCTCGCTATCCGGCCGGTGGAAGACGTCGCGGCCATTCGCGACTTCCACGCGGTCGTCTCGGCCGGGTACGAGATCCCGCAGGAGATGGTCGAGGCGTTCGTCACGCCACTCCTCCTTCGCGATCCCGAAGTCGAATGCTACGTCGGATACGCGGATGGCCGGCCCGCCGCGAGTTCGACGCTGGCGTTCGGAGGCCGCGTGGCGGGCATCCACAACGTCGCGACGGCGCCGGAGTTCCGAAAGCGCGGTTTCGGCGAGGCGATGACCTGGCACTGCATCGAACGCGGCGCCGCGTACGGCTGCGACATGGCGGCTCTCCAGTCCTCGGAGATGGGCCAGTCCATCTACGCACGCATGGGCTTCCGCGTTGTCTCGCCCTACCGGACATTCCACCGGCCCGGCGTGTAGGGCTCGCGGCTCAGAGCGTTAGTTCGAGCGTCGCCGACCCGCTGATGGCTGCGCTGGACTCCCCGGCCAGCACTTCGAACTCCCCGGGCTCGGCTACCCAGCCGTGCGTGCGCGGGTCCCAGGCTTCGAACGCGCGCGGGCCGAGCTCGACGACCGCATCGCGCGTCTCGCCGGCCCCGAGGTGGACCTTCGCAAAGCCCTTGAGCTCCTTCTCCGGCCGCATCAGCGCGGACTTCACGTCCCGGACGTAGACCTGCACAACCGTGCTGCCGGCGCGCGAGCCCGTGTTGGTGACGGGAACGGTGACCCGGATCGAATCGCCGGCCCTGATCGCGGCCGCGTCGAGCGTCGGCGCGCCAAGCTCGAACGACGGGTACGAAAGACCGTGCCCGAACGGGAACAGGGGCGCCCCGCCCAGCCGGTCGAACGCCCGGTAGCCGACGAAGACGCCCTCGCCATAGGACACCTTCCCGGCTTCTCCCGGGTAGGTGACGTGTGAGGGGTGGTCTTCCACGCGCCGCGCGAAGGTGGTCGGCAGCCTTCCGCCCGGGTCCGCGGAACCGAGCAGCACATCGGCGAGGCCGGCGCCGCCTTCCTGGCCGGGATACCAGGCTTGCAGGATCGCGGGGACTTCGTCGGCCCAGGGCATGGCGACTGGCGAACCTGCGTTGAGGATCACCGCGGTCTTCGGGTTGGCGGCGGCCACGCGCCGGATGAGTTCGTCCTGTTCGCCCGGCAGCGCCATCGACCGGCGGTCGCTGCCTTCCGCCTCCCACTCGGCGGTCAACCCGGCCACGAGGACGACCGCATCGGCGCGCGCGGCGAGGGCCCCCGCGCGCTCCATCAGGTCGCTCGCGCCCGGCGTCTGGCAGCCCACCGTAACGCCCGGCACGCCCACCCGGCCGGCGAGCTGGTAT
>CALMIW010000663.1 GCA_937864275.1 uncultured Dehalococcoidia bacterium | reverse complement strand
GACAGGGTGTCGAAAGCCTTGAATTCCCTCGTCATTTCTGCGAATTTGGTTCGCGACCGACACCCAGACTAGGGTCACGACGAGGGCATCGAGAACGCCGTCTCAGATTCAAATTTCGGTCATCTGGCGCGAAAAACGGCTCTCATCCTTCGGATCAGAAGGTTGGGAGTTCGAGTCTCTCCGGGGGTACCACTTCCCGATTTTGAATCTGGCAGAACCTTCTGACTGCCAAGACGCCGAGAAATCGTTACCCCCTCGACGAAAACGACGGCGACGCCCAATTGGCCGTATCGCGGATGGGCCCCCGGCGTCGGCATTCTCTTGCGTGGTCTGCTTCACGCTGATGCCCAATAGTGCCTAATTCCGTGCCCGCATGGAAGCTGCACCGCTGACTCGCCTGGAGGAGACTCAGGCTGCGATGTGAGGTGCTGCCATGCGGTCCGTGAGTTCTGTGCTGGCATTCGTCGCGGCGACCGTTGCTTTCGCTTCGATGTCCCCCGGTGTGGGGTCGGCGACGGTCGCCGTGATTGGCGATTCCGAATCCTTCGATTCGACTGTGCTCCGGGCGGCGGGTGAGCGAGCGGCCCAGTGAGAAGACGTGTTGGGCGCCTCTTCGCTGGGCGTCGTCGCGTTGCGCCCCAAGACGGCAGAGATAACCGTTCGCTACCACTCCGTGCCGGCTGACGCTCAGACCGCGTTTGAGGCAGCTGCGGCCATTTGGGAGGGGCAGTTCGTCTCCAGCACTGAGACCATCATCGATGTGACGTGGGCGCCCTTGGATGAGTCCACCCTGGCGAATGTCCGGGCGCGTGGAGCCACGAAAGACGATGACCAGGACGCGAAGCTGCCGCTCGCCGGTGTCTTCTATCCGAGCGCGCTCGCGAACGCAATTCGAGGGTTTCGGCTGGACACGGAGTCCGACATGGTCATTCTCGTTAGCCCGGATGAGGACTGGTATTACGGAACTGATGGGATGCCGGGTCCGAACCAGTTCGACCTTGTGACAGTCGCGCTTCACGAGATCGGCCAGGGGCTTGGCTTCTCTTCCCGCATCGGGTTGATCGACGGCAAGGTGGTGGTGCGCGGCTCGATGCTCAGCATCTACGACACCTTCCTGGCGAACTCCAGCGGACTGATGCTCTCGACCCTGCTCGCGCAGGATGGAGGGAAACTCGCGAACGCGATCTCCGTGGGCGACGTGTACTTCGCTGGCGCAAACGCGCGAACGGCAGCCGGCAAGTCCCCAAAAATCTACACTCCGCTGGAGTGGGATGCCGGGTCGAGCCTGTCGCACCTCGACCCGGCTGAGTACGGGGTGCCCGACCCCAACAGTCTTCTCACTCCGTTTGCCTACAAGGGCTGGGCGAGCCACGACCCAGGCCCAATCGCGCTCGCCATGATGCGCGACATGGGTTGGACGATCGGCGGGCTCGGAACTCCGGCGCGCCTCAGCGTTGCCCGCATCCCGGCCTCCGTCCTCGGTGGCGGTCAACGCACGGTCGACGTCATCGTCACGGTACGCGATCCGATCGGAGTCCCGGTGACATCCGACAACACAACCTATATCACGCTCGACTCATACGGCTCCCGCGCCAACTTCAAGGGGGGAGGCTGCAACGGCGAGATCTCTTATTCGAAAGTTGTATCGAGCGGAAAAGCTGTATTCCGGCAGTGCTTTCTCGACGGATACGGATGGTCCTGGTTCCGCGTCACGGCCGATGGGCTCGCTCCGGGGACGAGCAACGCAATGCTCTATGCCAGGACGATGTCCACCGTCGCGATGACCGCCCGAGACCCGTAACAGTCCCCCTATCGCTCCATGATCACCTTGCCGAGTTGGAGCACGCGGTCGATCCGGATCATGATGGCGGCGCCCTTGCGCTCCGGGTCGCGGTCGAGTTCGAGCGCGATCGTGCGGTCCATCACCTGCTGGCGGAGCGGCCCTTCCGTCAGTACTTCGGCCTGGCCGAACATCTTCCAGGCGACGCGCGTCGCCGCGTTCCGGTACAGAACGCAGACGCCGGGATTCTCTTTCAGGTTGGCGTAGGTCTGTCCGAGGGCGCGTTCCCAGAACGCGACGTGCTCCTTGTCGAACACCATGGCGCTGCCCTTGAACGCGATGTCGGGCATCCCGTCCTTGCTGGCGGTGGCGAATAGCACCGGCGCCCCATCGGCGATGCAGGTTTCAAAGGCGGACTTCATCTCAGCGGGCAGGTCGATTGGCATGCGTGATCTCCATGTGGGTTACTTCGTGGAAGCAGCTTATTGGCGGTAGTTCTCTGTCGCCACTGGAGTGCCCTCCCTCGTGCGGTCCTCAGCCTGTACCGTTCCCCGGACATGTTTCTCGCTTTGCCATCCCGTGGCTGACGTCGCCGCCGCTGCGCCCCGCACGGGCTTCCGCGACCCCGAATCGCGGACGGCGCTCGGCATGCTCATCGCGCTCACCGCGATAGCGCCGATTTCCATCGACATGTTCCTGCCTTCGATGCCGCAGATGGCGGACGACTTCAACACCAGCACGGGCGCGATCAGCCTTGCGGTCACGCTCTTCCTCTTCTCCTTCGCGGGTTCTCAACTGGTCTACGGCCCTGCCTCGGACCGGTTCGGACGGCGCCCCGTGCTCTTCGCGGGCCTCCTGCTCTACATCCTCGGCGGAGTTGTGGCGCTGTTCTCGGTTTCGGTCGAAACGCTGGTTGCGGGGCGCGTTGTCCAGGGCCTCGGCGGCGGCGCAGGTCCCGCCATCGCGTCGGCGATCATCATCGATGTCTACAAGCGGGACCGTGCCCTGAAGGCGCTCGCCGCGATGACCGTCGTGACGGCGCTTGCGCCGATGCTGGCGCCAATCGTCGGCGGCTTCCTCCACGACTGGTTCGGCTGGCGGTCGGTGTTCGTCACGCTGGTCGGCGTGGGCTGCCTGCTGGCCGCGGGTTATGCCGTCATCCTGCCGGAGACGAATGCCCTCCGCGACCCGCACGCGCTTCGTGTCGGATCCATGGCCCGCAACTACAAGACCCTGTGGTCGACACCGGTCTTCGCCGCGCACGCGCTCCTGATGGCGCTGCTCTTCTCCGGGCAGCTGGTCTTCATCTCGTCGTCGTCTTTCGTGCTCGTCGATGACCTGGGCCTCTCGGAGCGGTTGTACGGCTTCAGCTTCGGGCTCGTGGCGTTCGGCATCATGGTGGGTGCGACCATCTCCCGTCGCCTGGCGGGGATCTGGTCTGCCCGGCGGATCGTCCTGACCGCGACCGTCGTTGGCGGTGTGATGAGCACGACCATGGCGCTCATCGCGCTCGCCGGCGCCGAGGGCGTCCTCCTGATCGTCCTCCCGATGATGATCGTAGCGGGTGTGAATGGGATGTCCGGCCCCGCGGCCCGTTCGAGCGCGCTGGTTCCCTTCCCGCAAATGGCGGGCCTCGCCTCCGCGGTGATGGGCTTCTCCCAGATCGGGATGGCTTCGGCCTACAGCATCGGCTACAACGGCCTGCTCTCGCCCGGCCCCGTGACGATGACCTGCTCGATCGCGGTGGCTTCGGTTTCGGCACTGGTGGTGGCGCTGCTGGTCGGCGGCCGGGGCGTCGAACGGCATGGCGCGCCTTCGGACTAGGAGTACCGGAGCGACCAGGCGAGGTTACGCTTTGCGGAAGCCGCCCTCGGAACCGCAGGTGAATCCCGTTCGCATTGCCGCTAGAATGCGCCGGGCCCACCATTGCGGGCCGATACCGGCCTCGCGCCCCGGGGCCGAAAGGCAGGAAGAATGCAGGCATTCGACTACGTCGCACCCTCGTCGGTGCAGGAAGCCGTCGCCGTGCTCGCGAAGCACGGGCCGGCCGCGCGCGTGCTCGCCGGCGGCACCGACATCATCATCCAGGCCCGCGAAGGCCGCCGCGATGTCGCCGTCATGGTCGACGTCAAAGGCATCGCCGAAGCAACCCAGCTGACGCACAACAGCGATGGCTCGCTCCGCATTGGCGCGGCCACCTCATGCTCCCGCATCTACAACGACGCGGGCATCAAGCAGCGCTTCCCCGCACTCGTCGACTCGGCCTCGATCATCGGCAGCGTCCAGATCCAGTCCCGGGCCAGCCTCGGCGGCAACCTCTGCAACAGCGGCCCGGCAGGCGACTCCATCCCGACCCTGATCGTCCTTGGCGCGGCCTGCGAGATCACCGGCCCGAACGGGTCGCGGACCGTTCCCGTCGAACAGTTCTGCACCGGCCCCGGCCGCAACGTGCTCCAGAACGGCGAGATGCTCGTCTCGCTCCTCTTCCCGGCCCCGGCCGCGAAGAGCGGCGCCGCCTTCGAGCGTTTCATCCCGCGCAACGAGATGGACATCGCCGTCGCGAACGCCGCCGCCAACGTCACCCTCTCCGCAGACGGGCAGACGTTCCAGTCGGCTCGTATCGCCATCGGCGCCGTCGCCCCCACTCCGCTCTACGTTGAAGCGGCCGGCGCGGCCCTTGCCGGCCAGCCCGTGAACGAAGCGACTATCGCGAAGGCCTGCGCGGCGGCCCAGGCGGCAGCCTCGCCAATCACCGACATGCGCGGCACGATCGAGCAGCGCAAGCACCTGGTCGGCGTGCTCGTGAAGCGCACCATCAACACCGCAGTGGCCCGGGCGAGGGGATAAATGAGCAAGCGAATCGTGAGCGCAACCATCAACGGCGAGCCGATGGAGTTCCTCGCCCAGCCGTATGAGACCCTCCTCGAGGTGCTCCGCAACGAAGTCGGCCTGACCGGCTCGAAGGAAGGCTGCGGCAACGGCAACTGTGGCGCCTGCAACGTCGTCCTGAACGGCCAGCTGGTGAACTCCTGCTGCGTCCTCGGCGTCGAAGCCAACGGCGGCACCATCGAGACCATCGAAGGCGTCGCCCAGGGCGACCACCTCCACCCGCTCCAGCAGAGCTTCCTCGAAGAAGCCGCGCTCCAGTGCGGCA
>CALMIW010000662.1 GCA_937864275.1 uncultured Dehalococcoidia bacterium | reverse complement strand
TGAGGCCGCGGAGGAGCGGGCGTTCGAGGTCCCGGGACTCGAGCAGCTCATCGCGGAAGCGGTTCCAGCGGTCGCGGAAGGCGAGTGTCGCCTGGACGTCGTCGCGGAGGGAGAGTCTCGGCGGCAGACCGGCTTCGAGGGGATAGAGCGAGAGGATGCGCATGGCGAAGCTGTGAAGGGTCTGCAGGGCGGCGCCATCGAGCTCGTCGAGCGCGCGGACGTAGAGGTCGCGGTGGGCGGCCTTCTCCGGGGCCTTGCTCGACTCTTCCAGCTTCTGGCGGACACGGTCGGCCAGTTCGGCGGCCGCCTTTTCGGTGAAAGTGATCGCCGCGATCTGGGACATCGGGACGCCGCCCTCGATCAGCGCGAGGATGCGCGAGACGAGCGAAGTGGTCTTCCCGGTCCCGGCGCCGGCTTCGACGAAGAGGGTTTCATCGGTCGCGGCGGTGATGAGCTGGCGGGCTTCGGCATCGGAGAGGTCAGGCATCTTCGTCCTCCGAGCCGGGGATGGCGCCTTCGGCGAGGCCGGCGAACTGGAGGAGGCCCGGGTCCTGCTTCACCTCGGCCCAGGTTTCGGTGCGGTTCGCGGAGGGGCAAACCTGGTCGTAGGGGCAGTAGACGCAGTTCTCCCATGGGATTGCGCCAGGACGGCCCTCGACGCCCGGCACCGCGGGGAAGAAACCGTTGCGCATGGTTTCGACCAGGGTATTCACGATGCCGCCAAAGGCCTTGTAGGTCGGCTCATCGAGCACGACGGGCTTGCGTTCGAAGCCGGCTGCCTCGCTGATGAACCAGTAGCTGGCGCGCACCGGTTCGGGCGTCTGGTCGCGGCAGGCGAGGGCGTAACCCGGGAGTTGGAGGAAGCGTCCGCCGGCCAGGGGGTTCGCCGGGGTCAGGTCCTTGTAGGACGACGTCCTGCCGGTCTTGTAGTCCGTGATGGCGAGGGCTCCGTTGGGGCCTTCGTCCACGCGGTCGACCATGCCGCGGAAGGTGATGACTTCGCCGTTCGGGAGCGGCAGTTTCGCGGCTTCGAGGACGACAGGGCGGTCTTTCGTCACGTCGAGGCCGAAGGCCGCCTCGGCCTGGCGGAAGCGGAAGCCGGAGGCGCGACGTTCGCGGATCTCCTCATCGAGGAGCAGGTCGAGGTCGCGGACGAGGCGGGCCTGTTCGGCGCGCCAGGTGAGCATCTTGCCGGTGACGCCGCGGCGCTCGGCATCGGCGAACACCGCGCGCGTGATCTCTCGAAGCTCCGCGCGTTCCTCGGACGACCAATCGGCGAGCGGGTCGGGGCGGCGGGCAGTGGCATCGAAGAAGCGCTGGAGGATGTCGTGGACGATATTGCCGATGACGGCAGGCTCGATGGTGATCACTTCTTCGGGGCGTTCGACTTCGCCGACGTGGAGAATGTGGCCCAAGAAGTAGCGGAAGGGGCACTTGGCGAACATCTCGAGGGCAGTGGGGGAGACGGGGCGGGTGGCGCCGGGAGTTGAAGCGGCGCCAGCCGGGACCTTGCCGCTCCAGCCGTCGAGGCGGCCACCCCCGCGCCGGGCGCGAGACATTCGCGCGGCCACGCCGCGGGCGAGCGGGTTTGACGGCCCGCCGGCCAGAAGGAAGTGCCTGTCGAGCCGCCCCCGGTGGGTGAAGAGGCTGGCCAGGTCCCATTCCTGGAGGGACGCACGTTCGCCGGGGCCGCGCAGGGCCGATTCGAACGAGTTGACGACGCGAAACCACTCGGGCGGGTCGACGAGCAAACGTTCGAGCTCGGTGGCGTAGACCGCTTCCCCGGCAAGGGCCGAAGCCGCATGGAGGAGCCAGCGGGATGGCTGGGTCGCGCGCTGGGCTCTCAAGTCGCCGCGCGGCGTGCTGAGGATGCGCGTGGGCGCGGAATGGAGGGCGGCGAGGTAGGCGCGGCGCTGGTCGGTCGGTGGCGCGCCCCCGGGAGGCAGTTCGCCGCCGGCGGCGCCGCGCTCCTCCGTGGTCAGGATCGGGTCGTCGCGGGAGCCGGAAGGGAGGACGCGTTCGACCATGCCGAGGACGATAACTGCCTCCCACTCCATCTCGCCGACGAGCGTGAGCGGCCCGGTGAAGACGCCTTCGCCGAGCTTGCCGACGCGGCCGAAGGGCGCGGAGAGGGCTTCTTCAAGGGCGACCGCGAAGGCGCCTCGCGAGATGACGGGATCGAGGGCGGGGGGAAGCGCCGAGCCGAGTGAGGCGATCTCTTCGAGCTGGCGCTTTACCTGTTCGCGCGCATCCAGCTGCGCCTCGTCGGTGAGGGACTTCTCCGGCAGGTAGGCATCGAGCCACGTGAGGGCGCGCCCGGCGTGGACGCCTGCGCGCGCGTTCTCATCTGTCCCGAGTTCGTTCCGGAGTTCCGCGATGAACGCACGGAGGCCGCGGGCCCAACGGGCGTTGCGGGTGTAGGTGCTTTCTCCATCGATGCCGAGGGCGAGCGCGCGCTCCTCCTGACCGGCGGCGTGGAGTTCGAGGCGGCTATCCCACTGGTCGGCGCCTTTTACAACGCCGGCTTCCCTGCTGATCTCGTCCCACCGATGGGACGGGGCTTCGTGGCCGCCATGGTGGATGGGCGCGGCGGTGAGCCAGTCCATCACGACATCGCGGGCGTAGCCGGGGTCTCCCGGCGCGCTGGAGGCGGCGATGCGCGGCAGGCCGAGGAGGGTCTGCCCGGGCACGGTCTGGGCAAGCGTGCGGGTCGGCGGGCCGTTGTGCGGGAGGCCGGCCGAAGTCAGGGCGTCATCCAGGAGGCCAGCGTAGTTCTCGCGCGAACCGTAGGTGATGGCGATGCGGTGGAGGGGCGTGCCGCCCGCGACGAGGGCCATGGCCTGGCGGGTGGCTTCGCGCACCTCTTCCTCGGGGTCGGTCGCAGAGACGATCCGGAGGACGCCGGGAGCGGCGACTTCCGACCGAATGGGCGGGCCAGCGAAGGAG
>CALMIW010000661.1 GCA_937864275.1 uncultured Dehalococcoidia bacterium | reverse complement strand
AGCGGTGGGGGTTGAACAAGGCCGCCCGGGGCGTCGTGGTAAAGATCGGTGGCGCGGGGGAGGGGAACGGGCGGGGTTATGTCGGGCGTGAGCCGCGGTGGGCGACTGCGTTCAAGTTCCCGCCACAACAACGGACTACGAAGCTGCGAGAGATCGCCGTGAACGTGGGCAGGACGGGCGTGCTCACCCCGTTCGCCGTGCTCGAGCCGGTCGTAATCAGCGGGGCGACCATCTCGATGGCTACCCTGCACAACGAGGGCGACATTCGCCGGAAGGACATCCGCAAGGGCGACACGGTGATTGTGCAGCGAGCCGGCGAGGTGATCCCCCAGGTCGTCGGCCCGGTGCTCAGTCTCCGGACCGGCGTGGAGGAGGAGTTCTCGATGCCGGCCGAGTGCCCGTCGTGCCAGGCCGAGGTCTCCCGGGACCCCGCGGAAGCCGCGGTGTACTGCCCGAACCCGGCATGCCCGGCGCAGGCGATCCGCATGATCGAGCACTTCGCGAGCCGCGGCGCGATGGATATCGAGGGCCTTGGCGAGCGGATGGCGTACACGCTCTACCAGTCCGGGCTCGTGCGGGACGTCTCGCAGGTGTACGACCTGACTGCCGAGAAGCTAATGACCCTCCCGGGAATCAAGGACAAGGGCGCCGGAAACCTGATGCGCGGCATCGAGGCGAGCAAGCAGCGCCCGCTGACCAACGTCCTCCTCGCACTCGGAATCCGGCACGTCGGGTGGGAAACGGCCCGGCTGGTGGCCGACCACATCGGAACGCTCGAGGGGCTCCTGGACGTCTCGGAGGAGGGCCTCCGGCAGATCGAAGGCATCGGTCCGGTGGTCGCGAGCAGCATCGCCGGGTGGGCGCAGCAGGAAGCGAACCGCGAACTCATCCGCCGGCTGATTGACCACGGCATCAACCCTGCCCATGAGCGGTCGGAGGCGACGGGAGGATTGCTGGAGGGGCTGACGATTGTGGTGACCGGGAGGCTCGACACCATGTCGCGCAACGACGCCGAAGACAAGGTCCGCGAACTGGGCGGCAAAGTCGGGTCGTCGATCACCAAAGGCACGGACTTCCTGGTCGTCGGAGCGGAGGCCGGGTCGAAGCTGCAGAAGGCGGAGAAGCTCGGGACGCGGATGATCACGGAGGAGGAGTTCGGAAGGCTGATCGAGGGTGGGCCGGAGGCGCTCGAACCTGCATCAAGCGCTTAGGAAAAGGTGCTGTCCAAACGCCAACCACAAAGTCTGCGAGATTCGCCGCCCGGGGTTATGGCGCATATACTTGGGAGGCTGCCGGCGGCGACGCGGGTAGCTTTGACGACGGCAGGTTTCCGCCCTTGGCGTTTCCCAATCCACTCAACGGCCTGTTTGGCTTTCTCTCGCACGACATTGCGATCGACCTTGGCACCGCGAACACCCTCGTGATGGTCAAAGGGCGAGGCATCGTCATCGACGAGCCGTCGGTGGTCGCCATCGACAGGACGACAAAAAAGATCCTCGCGATCGGGGCCGAAGCGAAGCGGATGGTCGGCCGTACGCCGGCGAATATTATCGCTGTGCGCCCCCTGCGCGACGGCGTGATCTCCGATTTCGAGGTCACCGAGAAGATGCTGAGCTATTTCATCCGGGCAGTGCACGACCGCAGCTTTTTGGCACAGCCGCGGGTTGTCGTCGGCATCCCCAGCGGGGTGACCGAGGTGGAGAAGCGCGCGGTGCACGACGCCGCCCTGAACGCCGGCGCCAGAAGTTGCTACCTGATTGAAGAGCCGATGGCTGCCGCCATCGGAGCCGGGCTGCCCGTCATGGAAGCGGCCGGCTGCATGATCGTCGACATCGGCGGCGGGACGACGGAAGGG
>CALMIW010000660.1 GCA_937864275.1 uncultured Dehalococcoidia bacterium | reverse complement strand
TTCGGGCGTGGCGGCACCGTGAAAGCGCTGAACGCGTTTGCGGAGGTGCTGCCGGCGCTCCAGGCAATGTAGCAGCGGCCGCTGCTACTCGTCCTCTACTAGCGGCCGTAGCACCGCCTCGAGTGTGCCGGTGAGGTAGTCCGCGTACGTCGCCGTCACATGGTAGTCGTTCGTGTAGGCCACCATGTTCCCGATGACCGCTGTGCACACGGCGCTGCAGAACCACGGGGTCACATCCACGAACGGCACGCCCGCGGCGGCCGCCGCCATCCTCTCAGCATCGTTGTAGGTGACACCGATTACCGTACGAGCTGGCTTCGCGCACGCCTGGACGTCGTTTTGATTGACCGCGAGGCAGTCCAGCGTGCCCCACCAGCGCGGGATGTCGCCCATCACCACCTTCTGCGTCTGTGCCGGAGTGATCCGCCTCAGCGTCTCCTCCAGGCCCGCTCCCCAGTCCTCCCGCGTAAACAACTCGCCGTCGTCGTCG
This sequence comes from uncultured Dehalococcoidia bacterium, assembly GCA_937864275.1. GTDB lineage: Bacteria > Chloroflexota > Dehalococcoidia > Tepidiformales > Tepidiformaceae > Amarobacter. The sequence goes on along the minus strand of CALMIW010000660.1, from coordinate 1,343 downwards.
ACCATGTAGTCGCACCCATTGCAGCTCGCAAGGATGACGGCGTCAGGGCTCATCTCGTTGATCCGCCCGATCGCGTACGTCAGCCACGGGCCGCATTCCGGGTAGGAGTGGTAGAGCTTCTGCGGTCCCGTGCCATACGCCCGGTTCACATCGATGGAAACAGCCGGACAGCCCGTCTTCGTTAGGAGGACGACCTTCCAGCGGAGGTTCCGTCCGATCTCGTCGAACGCCCGGATCCATTGCGCCGCGTGCGAATCGCCCAGCAGCACCACCGTCCGCGAACCCTCGGGGTCCCCGAACACGCAGGGCGGCGAAACCAGCTTGTCCGGGTCCACCAGGCAGCCTTCGCCCCACGGCGGCAGCCAGGCGAAGTCCATCTTGGCGGCCCGCAGGTCGGGCTTGAGGTCGTCGGGCAGTTTCGTGGTCGCCGGTGCTTCCGCCACCAGTTCCAGCACGTCCGCCAGGGCGTCCTTCTCCCAGACTACGGGGTTCGTCGGCTGGCCTTCTTCCAGGGCGTGTGCCGCCCGGATGGGGCTGCTCTCGGGCAGGTGGCCCTGCAGCTGCCACGCGCAGACTCCATAGGCGGCGACGACCAGGCCGGCGCCGGCCACAACGCTTGCCCACGAATGCCGCGTAAGTGGCCGCGCGTAGCGGATCGGGTTCTCGATGGCGTGATGTGCCACCGCCGAAACCGCGACGGACAGCGCGACGAGCCCGAGATTCTCCTGGAGCGAAAGGTCACGGCCTGCGCGCTGGGCCGCGATGATCAGGATCGGCCAGTGCCAGAGATACAGCGAATACGACCATTTGCCCAGCACCTGGAACGGCGCCAGCCCGAGCAGTCGCTCTGCGCCGCTCCGCGGGGCGATCGTTCCACCCGCCACCGCGAACGCCGTCCCGGCAACCGGCAATGCCGCTGCGTAGCCCGGGAACGCGGTGTCGGCGTCTATAACCGCCGCCCCGACCAGTATCACGGCGAGCCCTGACCAACTCAGCCACGGGCCCGCGCCCTTCGGAACTCGCCGGATGTATGGCAGGCACACGGCCAGCAGCGCCCCTGTCGCCAGTTCCCACGCCCGGGTGAGCGGCGAAAAGAACGCCCAGGTCGCGTTCGTTTCGGTCTGGACGATCGACCACGTGAACGACGCCGCCACGATGAGGACCAGGACTGCGGACAGCTTCCGGGCCAGGCTCACGCCCGGCGCGACCCTAGCGACAACCAGGAACAGCGCCGGCCAAACGAGGTAGAACTGTTCCTCGACGGCGAGCGACCAGTAGTGCTGGAGCGGAGACGGCGGTGCGGCGATGTTCAGGTACTGCGTGCCTTCGCGTGCGAAGTGCAG
>CALMIW010000659.1 GCA_937864275.1 uncultured Dehalococcoidia bacterium | reverse complement strand
AGGCCTCGCCGAGGCGCGTCCACGCCTCGATGCCGCCGGGGTCGTCGCCCTCGCGGCGCCGGCATGGGGGGCGCCCGCGTCCCAGTCGGTCTACTCGCAGGAGCCCCCGCGGATCGCCGCGAGCCGCTGGATCTACGAGAACGCGCCCGATGGGAGCAAGATCACCGGGGAGATCTGGGACGACACGATCCCCTACGCGCTCCCCGACCAGGAGCGGACCTACTCGATCGTCGAGACGTTCCCGTACGACACGGATTCCCTCGAGAAGGTGCAGAAGCTCGTCTTTGGAGACCCGGCGAACAAGAACGCGGGCGGCCTCGTTTCCGCGGATTACGTCGCCATCCCCTCTAACCGCATCCGCGACTCCGTGAAGAAGCTGGAGCGGGAGTACCCGGCGACGAACCGCTACTACGAACTACTGGAGACCGGTGAACTCGGCTTCGAACGGGTCGCGACCTTCCAGGTTCACCCGACCTTCCTCGGCATCTCGGTCGATGACTCTGGCGCCGAGGAGTCGTTCACGGTGTACGACCACCCGGAGGTCCGCATCTATCAGAAGACCGCGGAGTTCAGCGCCGAACGGGCACAGGAACTGCTGAACGAAGCCCACCCGGAACGGGCCGTGAACCTGCTCCCACGCCAGGGGCGCACGAACGGGCTCCAGTTCACCCCCGAGGAGGCGGAGACCCAGCAATCCGGGGGCACCTTCACCGATGTCTTTGACAAGGACGGTTGGGCCAGCGGACTGCCCTGGCTCTGGTGGCTGATCTGGCTCGAAGTGGCGGCTTTCGCGACGGTGCCCTGGGTGACGTGGCTCTTCCGGGCGCTCCCTGCGCGGGGCTACGGGCTGAGCAGGCTGCTGGGGCTTTCCTCCGTCGCGCTGCCGACGTGGATGCTGGTGGCGTGGGGAGCAGCGCACTTCTCCGGAGGCCTTGTCTGGGCGGTGTTCGCGGGCGTGATGATCCTTGGCGCGACAGTCGCGGCACTCAGGAGAACATCGCTGCGAGAGGACGCGCGGGAGCACTGGCGGTCGTGGCTCGCCGCCGAAGCCGTCTTCCTCGCGGCGTTCTTCGCGTTCCTGCTCATCCGGGCCTACAACCCCGACCTCTGGCACCACCCGCAGGGCGGCGAGAAGCCGATGGAGATCGCCTACCTGACCGCGGTGACGCGCTCGACCATAATGCCGCCGTACGACCCGTGGTTCGCGGGCGGTTCGCTGAACTACTACTACATGGGCTGGTTCTTCCTCTCGGTGCCGATCCGGGCCTTGAAGATCGTCCCAGAGGTGGCCTTCAACCTCGGCGTGCCGACGTACGCGGCGCTCGCATCGAGTGTGGCCTTCACGATCGTGCACTCACTGGTGGGGCTGGGCGCCCGGGCGCCCGAGGCGGGCGCGGCAGTCTCCCGGCGGCCCGCTATCCTCGCCGGAATCGCCGGGGCGGTGCTCCTCGTCGGCATCGGCAACCTGGACGGCGCGCACCAGTGGATTGAGCGGCTACAGGCCGTGAACACCTGGGGCCTCGCCGAAGGCACTCCCGTCCTGGGCGGGGCGGTCGGCGTCATCGGCGGCCTCTGGGCCTGGCTGGTGAATGGCGCCGAACTCCCGCGGTTCGACTGGTGGCGAAGCTCGCGCGTGCACTTCGGGGTCATCGACATCACCGAGTTCCCGTTCTGGTCGATGCTCTTTGCGGACCTTCATCCGCACCTCATGGGACTGCCATTCTTCGGCTCGGTGATCGCGCTGGTCATCGCCTACTGCGCGAGCGTCCGCGCACGGCTTCGCGGGCAGACCTGGGTGCTTGCAGTGGTGCTGGGGCTTGCGGTGGGGCTGGTGCGGACGGTCCACACCTGGGACTTCCCGACGGTCGTGCTGGTGGCGGCGGTCGGCATCCCGCTGGGACAGATCCTGCGGGCCGAGGGCCGGTGGCAACAGCGATTTTGGGACGGTGCGGCTCACCTCGCGATCGCCGGCGTTGTCGCGTCGGTGGCGTTCTCGCCTTACACCTCGCGGTTCGAGACGTTCGACCCCGGGGTGCAACGCGCGGTCGCCACGACGAAGGCACACCAGTTCTTCGTCCACTTCGGCGTGTACATCGCCTTTGCAGTCGTCTTTCTGGCGGTGCGATACCGGGAAGAGCTCGAGGCGCGCGCCTTCGACCACGGGAAGAACCCGTTCCTCGCGATGACGAACGGCTGGTTCGAGGTCGGCTCGGTCGCCATCTTCCTGAGCGGGGTCGTGGCGGCGACGTGGCCTTTCGGGCTCACCACCATCGCCCTCGGATTCGTGTTCGAACTGTTCTTGCTCAACCTGCTCTGGCTCGAACTGCGGCGGCCCGTTCCCGACCTGCCGCGGACACTCGCGACGGCGCTGTTCGCGCTCGGCTTCGGCGTCGCCGTCGGGGTGGACGTGGTCACGCTCAAGGGCGACATCGAGCGGATGAACACGGTGTTCAAGTTCAGCCTGCAGGCGTGGCAGCTGTTCGCGTTGGCGAGCGGGTACGCCGCCTGGTACGCCGGGAGCGCGCTCTGGGAGGCGCGGGGCTGGCGCCCCCGGCCGAGAGCGGGACGCGCCACAGCGGCGCTGGCTGCGACGGCGACACTCGGCGTGCTGTGGCTGGGCGCGAGCCTCTTCCTGATCTCCGGGACGGCGGCACGGCAGGAAGCCCGCTTCCGGGAGACCGGCCCGACGCTGGACGGGTTCGCCTTCCTCCCCGGCGCCGTCTTCATTGAATCGACGGACAACAACCCGGCGGCGGACACGCCGATCGCCCTCGAAGAAGACAAGCCGCTGATCGACTGGCTGCGGAACAACGTGGAAGGCTCGCCGGTGATCGTCGAGGCGGTTGGCCCGCTGTACCGCTGGACGGGACGGATATCCCAATACACCGGGTTGCCAACGGTGATCGGGTGGGACTGGCACCAGGTGCAGCAGCGGACGGACTACGGTGAACTGATCCAGAAGCGCCGGTTCGACACCGAGCAGTTCTACCGCCTGCCCGACCAGCAATACGCGATGAGCTACCTCGAGAAGTACAACGTGCGCTACGTCGTCGTGGGCGCGGAGGAGCGATACCACGGGACTGACGTAGGGATCGCCAAGTTCGCCCAGATGCCGGGGTTGGAAGAGGTCTTCCGGAACGGCGAGGACGCGATCTACCGGGTGCGTTGACACCCGGATTGCCGGACCCCAGAAACCTGCTACCTTCGCGCGATGCGGCTGGCCGACGAGACGATCACGACACTGCGGGACTTCGTCCCCGAGGAAGACCTGCGGCGGATGCGCGTGCTGACGGGAGTGCCGTGGCGCTGGATGCCGGTGCTCCTCGGGATGAGTGCGATCACGTTCGCTCCATTCGTGCTCATGCGGGAGGGGCATTACCGGCCGACCACCGCCCGCGGACTGGCGCTGATCGCGCACGAGGCGGTCCACATCGGCCAATCACGGGAACTCGGCTGGCGCTTCTACCCGAAGTACCTCTGGGGCCAGTTCAAGTGCGGGTTCCGGCACGATGGCCATGAGATGGAGATCCCCGGCATCGAGGTGCAGCGGACCACGCGGCGCGTGCTCGAAGGGCGAAGTGGGGGCGGCGCCTGGTAGTCCGCCATCGGCGGGGCGGGAAGCGGACGCCCGGGAAATGGAACGAGGCACCGGTCCCCGGTGCCTCGTCAGCTTTCGCGTGGGCGGCAGATCAGGCCTTGTTGCCGGTGAAGGTGCCGCTGCCGAATGCGCCGAACTGGACGTTCCCGGAGACGGAATCGCCATCGAGCGTGCCGGTGAACTTCAGTTCCATCTGGCCCATGGGGCCGGCAACCGTTGCCGCGAAGGCGACGTTGTTGCCATCGGCAGTGCCGGTGACGGGGGCAGCGCCCTGGGCGCCGGTGAACTCACCGGAGATCGTGCCGCCGTCGGTCTTGAAGTTCGCCGTGACCGGGCGGGCGCCCATGGGCGAGTTCATGGTCAGGTTCCAGTTACCATCGAGTGCCATCGTTCTTCTCCTCTAAAGCGATTGCCGAGGATTATTGCACATCCGAACGGTATTCGGATCGAGGGTGTCGAGTGCGTGGTTGGACGGCAGCGGCGGCCAACATTCCTGCTCCAACTCGTGGATCGCCCGGCCGTTGGCTCGCCCGGCGGGTGCGCGCCGACGGTCACACTTTCAAGACGAGGCCGACGATGAGGCCGAGAACGGTCGCGAAGCCGCCGATGATGAACAGTTCGATGGCGCTGCGCAGCGGCTTCCCTTCGACCAGCACGCCCTTCAGGTAACCGATCCCAAACAGCCCGGCGAACGACGAGGCTACCGCGACGACGCGGGCCAGGGGCTGATCGATGAGGATTGTGGGGATGATTGAGAAGGAGCCACCGACGAGATAGGCGAGGAACATGATGACCGCGCCGACCACGAGGCTATCCGTGTGTTTTCCCTCGCGGTCCATCTGGTGGACGGCCTTTTCGGATGTGTATTGCCCGGCCGCCATCGAGGAGGCTTCGACGGAGACGGCAACGAGCGCGGCGAGAATGATGATGGCTTTATCGCTGACACCGGCGGAGATGCCGACAACGACGCCCGTGGTGGAGACGATGCCGTCCTGGAGCCCGAAGAGGAGCGCACGGAGGTAGTCCTCCTGCATGGGCCTTCGGGGTTCTTGCACGGGAGACAGTGTACGGGCGGAAGGCGGAACGGCCATTGACGCACGTCGTTGGCACAGGCCGGGTGGCTGGGGTATCCTGTGGATTCCGCTTTGGGGCGGTTAGCTCAGATGGTTAGAGCGCTGCGTTGACATCGCAGAGGTCACTGGTTCGAATCCAGTATCGCCCACCAGCCTCCCCTTTTCTCCGGCACCCAAACGAGGCCCCAGGCAACAGGACGCCCGGGACGTTGCTCAATTGCGCGTATGCCTGCCCGGCGCCGGGACCAAGCCCCGCTCATAGGCGAGCGCGATGGCCTGCGCGAATCGCGTCTGCCTGATTGTTCGTTCGCACGCCCGACCGGGCTGATTGCGGCGTTTACCGGCTGACCGCTATCCTTCCCGCGATCTTACCGACCGGAAAAGGACGGACCACAGACATGGCTGAACTCAAGGAAACCCTCAATCGACACGCGCAGGACGTGGTGAACGGCAACGTGGCGGGCCTGATGGGCGACTTCGCGCCGGAGGCGATGAGCAAGGTGATGGGACTTGCGGCGAACCCGATCACGGCGACGTCGTTCGAGGTGAAGGAGCTCGGGAACAACGAGGCCGAGATCAGCTACATCGGGGCGACCACGCGCAAGGTCTGGAGCAAGTGGGCCGATAACGGCGGCAAGTTCCAGATCGTCGACGTGAAGGAACTCTAGCTCTATGACGCAGCCCACCACCGCGCGAGAGGCCGCCGAACGGAACGCCCAGGCAATCATGTCGGGGAATCTGTCGCAGTTGATGGCGGACATCACGCCGGAGGTGCTGGCGCAGGTGATGGCGATGGGCGCCCAGGCGGGCGGGCTCTCGCCCGCCCAGATGCCCAACATCGAGGGGTACGAGCTCAAGGATTTCGGCCCCCAGGAGGACGGCGGCGAGCTCTTCCACGTCACGTTCCGTTCGAGCGTCGGGACGGCGACGCTGGGCGCGACCTGGAAGCAGGTGATGGGCCAGTGGAAGATCGTGGCCGTCAGCCTCGTTTCCGCCGAACCCGCACCGCCGGCGAGTTAGGCGTGCAGATCTGTCTCGTCCGCCACGCGATCGCCGTCGAGCGGGGCTCCGCGAAATACGTCGATGACAGGGCACGGCCGTTGACTCCGGACGGCCGCAGGCGAATGCGCGAAGCGGCGCTCGGGCTCAAGGAGCTCATTTCGCTGGACGCGATCCTCAGTTCGCCGGTGCTGAGGGCGAAGCAGACCGCCGAGATCCTCGAGGATGCCTTCAAGGTCCCCGTGAAGGCACTCGACTCGCTGGGGAACGGGAACCACCTCGATGTGGTGGCCGCCTGCGCCGCCGCACGCCAGGACGCCGTCGCTCTTGTCGGTCACGAGCCATGGATGAGCGAACTGCTCTCGGTGTTGCTTACGGGTGAGCCGGGGGCGATGAGTTCGGTGTTTCGCAAGGGCGCCGCTGCCCTCGTCTCCACGTTCGGCCCGCCGGCGCCCGGGAATGGGTCACTGGAATGGCTCATCCAGCCGGGGCCCCTTCGCAGGCTGGGCGCGAAAGGCTAGTCGAGCCCCCGGACGGCCAGGGTGAGCTTCAGGACCGCCTCGACCCGCCGCTGCTGGCGTTCAATCTCGTAGAACTCCGCCTCGAGGTTCCCACGCGACGCGAGATGGAGCCGGAGGCTCCCTTTCACGACCTTCGCCCGGCAATCGAGCACCGGGGAGGGCACACGCCTGCGAATGGCACGGGCGGTTCCGAGCAGGACAGCAAGCACCGAGGCTGTCCGAGCGTCATCCGGGAGGGTGATCGCGCGGTACGGCGAGAGGTCCGGCGTGCCGCTATCGGCCCAGCGGACAAGGCTGGCGAGAATGACCACTTCCCGGTGGGAGAAACCGTGGAGGTCGCCGCTGTGGACGAGGTACTCGGCGTGGCGGTCGCGGTTGTAGTAATCGATGTGCATGCCGATGCCTGCGAGCCTGGCAGCGTGGAGGAGCAAGTCGAGCTCCGGCTGTCCGAGGCGGTGCACTTCGCGGGTCGCTTCGAACAGAGACGCCGCGGCGTGCACCACCGGCTCGGCGAGCAGTTCGTCCACGCCGTTCGCCCGCGCGAGACCCATGACAGAGGCGGTGCGGACGTCGGGCAGCACGGCAGGCTCATCACGCATGAGTTGCCAGAGGAGGCCCTCGCGCAGGCCCTGGCCGGCGACCGTGAGCGATTCGGCGCCCGTGAGGTCCATTACCTCATCGATGACGACCGCGGAGGCATGCAGGATGTCGGCGCGGTTGGCACCGACTCCCGGCATCCTGCGGCGCTCGTCGTTGGTGGCGCGGGCGAGGCGGCCAGCAAGGCGGGCCATCTCGCGACGAGTGATCTCCAGGCCGTGGATGCGGCGCAACGGATACGAGCGCTGCAGGCGGATGAGCCGGGCGAGGTTGCGGACGGCGCCGCCCGTTCCGAAAAGGACGGGATGGGGCGCTTCCACCTTGAACTCGGCGCGCACCGCCTTGCGCAAGCTGCGAAGCTCGCGCGGGAGGGATGGGTCGGAGCGAAGGTACCGCTCCCTCGCATAGATCGCCCCAAACGGACCGGAGTGGACGCTTTCGAGCGACCTCCGGGAGACGCGCATGAGTTCGAGCGAACCGCCGCCGATGTCCAGGAGGTAGCCGTCGCGCAGGGCGGTACTGTTCACCACGCCGAGGAAGCCGCAGTAGGCCTCTTCGTGGCCGGTGAGGATGCGGACCTGGAGCCCGGTCAGTTCGTGGGCGCGCTCAATGAACTCCGAGGCGTTGGCCGCGCGACGCAGCGCCTCGGTGCCGGCAACGGCGATCGCCGCGGGCTGATGGGAGCGGGCGACCTGGGCCATGATCGAGAGGGCGCGGAGGCCCCGGGAGATCGCGCCCTCGGTGAGGATGCCGGCTTCCATGCCCTCGCCCATTCGCGCGTCGAAGCGCTCTTCATCGACGACTTCGAAGGCCGATCCGGAGAGTGCGCGCGCGACGAGCAGCCGGATGGAGTTCGAGCCGACATCGATGACTGCGAGCGTGCGAGGGCGATCCAAAGGCTGGCCTCCTGCCGTGAACAGTATTTTATCGCCCTGTTAACACTGGTTTGGCGAAGGGGGTGTAACGTCCATTTGGCGTCCGCGGCATCCGCCACTTGACGCGGGTCGTATAGAATGTGAACGGAACCTTCACACAAAGGGGGCTGACCAATGCGACGGAAGATGTTCGGGGCACTGCTGCTTCCCATCCCGTTCGCGGCGCTGCCCGTGATCGTGGTCTTCGTTGGCGCCATGTTCGGCCCGGGGGAGAGCGACGAGCTCGTGACCCGGGAAGACTCGGCACAGGTACTCGACGACTTCATAGCGAACGAGTCACTCAGCGATGTTGACCTCCCGCTGGCGCGTGCCGCAAGTTCCAGCCAGTTCGATGGCGGATGCGGCGAGTACGACCTCCGCAGCGAATCGTAGGAGCCCCACCGGGCTGTGCTAGCATTTACGGCAGAGCCGATCGGCTCTGCCGTTTTGCGTTGAGCAGGCATTCGGAGGATGGGCGATGGCAGCAACCCGCGCGGCGCGCCCCGCACGTTCCCAGAAGACCATCGACGAGTACCTCCTGAGCGAACAGCAACTCGAGGACATGTACTACCACATGCTCCTGGCGCGGAAGCTGAACGAACGGATGCTGGCGCTGAACCGCCAGGGGCGGGCCTCATTCGTCATCGCGGGCGCCGGGCAAGAAGCGGCTCAGGTGGGGGCGGCGATGGCGCTGAAGCGCGGGACCGACTACCTCCCGCCGTACTACCGCGGCCTGGGGATGGACCTGGTGTTCGGCATGACGGCGCGAGAGGCGATGCTGAACCTGCTGGCAAAACGGGACGACCCGAACAGCTACGGCCGGCAGATGCCTTCGCACTGGGGCAATTCGGCGAGGAAGATCGTGACCCAGTCGAGCGTGGTCACGACGCAGTTCCTTCACGCCGCGGGGATCGGGCTGGCGGCCAAACTGAAAAAGGACCCGATCGTGGTGATGGCCTGCTGCGGCGAAGGCAGCACAAG